>JBOGYU010000100.1:0-11985 GCA_050696935.1 Solirubrobacteraceae bacterium
CGGCGGTGCCGGCCCGGCGCACCCAGCGCCGGGTCCTGGGCGAGGATCCGCTGCTCCATCGCGCGCAGCGACGGGCCCGGCTCGAGGCCGAGCTCCCCGATCAGGCGCTCGCGGCCCTCGCGGTAGGCCTGGAGGGCCTCGGCCTGGCGGTCGCAGCGGTAGAGCGCGAGCATCAGCTGCTCGCGGAGGCGCTCGCGCAGCGGGTGCTCGGCCACGAGCGCCTCCAGCTCGCCGACGACCTCGGCGTGGCGGCCCAGCTCGAGATCGGCCTCGACGCGCTCCTCGAACGCGGCGAGCCGCAGCTCCTCCAGGCGCGCGATCTCGGTCTGCGCGAACGGCTCGTACGCGAAGTCGGCGAGCGGCGGGCCGCGCCACAGCGCCAGTCCCTCGCGCAGCGCCTCGGCGGCCTGGTCCGGGGCCTCGCGGTCGAGCGCCCGCCGCCCGTCCTGCACCGCCCGCTCGAACCGCTCCAGGTCGAGCTCGCCGGGCTCCACGCGCAGCACGTAGCCGCGCCCGCGCGTGAGGATCGGGCCGTCCGGCTCGCCGTTGCGCAGGCTCTTGCGCAGCTGCGACACGTAGACCTGGACGGTCTTCCCCGCGGTCGGGGGCGGGGCGCCGCCCCACAGCTCCTCGATCAGCCGGTCGCTGGAGACGACCTCATTGGGATGGAGCAGGAGCAGCGCGAGCAGTGAGCGCTGCCTGCCCCCGCCGAGCGGGATCTCGCGATCCTGCTCGGCCACTTCCAGGGGGCCGAGGATCCGGTACTGCATGACGACGCTCGGCGCGACCGTACCAGCGCCGGGCCGCCATTGGAAATCGTGTGCGGCTTACTCGCACTCGCAAGCTCGTGCGAGCGAAATCCTGTGCGGCTTACTCGCACTCGCAAGCTCGTGCGAGCGCCTTGATTACCCTTCGGCGATCTTGAGGAACGCCTCGTAGCGGCGCTTGGACCGCGCCGCGGCCCGCTGCTCCTCCGTGTCCTCCTCGGCTCGCGACAGCTCCTCCTCCGCGCGCCGCAGGCGGTCGCGGAGGTCGGCGGCGTCCAGGTCCTCGAGCGCGAACGTCTCGTCCACCAGCACGAGCACGCGGTCGCTGGCCACCTGGATGAAGCCCTCGCCCTGCGCGAAGCGCACCACGTCGGTCTCCGACTTGTACAGCCGCAGCTCCGTCGGGTCGAGCATGGCCAGCAGCGGCTGGTGGTGAGCGAGCAGGCCGATCGAGCCCACCGACGTGCGGGTGGAGACCATCTCCACCTCGTCGTTGAAGACCTCCCCCTCGGGGGTGAGGACCTCGACCTGGAAGGGCGTGCGCGCCACTAGCGCTCCTTCTTCGTGGACTCCACGACGTCGTCGATCGAGCCCTTGAGCAGGAACGCGGACTCCGGCTGGTCGTCGTGCCTGCCGTCGAGGATCTCGCGGAACGAGCGCACGGTCTCGGCGATCGGCACGTACTGGCCCGAGGTGCCGGTGAACTGCTCCGCCACGTGGAAGGGCTGCGACAGGAAGCGCTCGATCTTGCGCGCGCGCTGCACCAGCACCTTGTCCTCGTCGGACAGCTCGTCGATGCCGAGGATCGCGATGATGTCCTGCAGCTCGCGGTAGCGCTGGAGCACCTGCTTGACCTCGTTGGCGACGTTGAAGTGCTCCTCGCCGACGATCTCGGGCTTGAGGATGGTCGACGTCGAGTCGAGCGGGTCCACGGCCGGGTAGATGCCCTTCTCGGAGATCGCGCGCGAGAGCACCGTGGTGGCGTTCAGGTGCGCGAACACGGAGGCGGGCGCCGGGTCGGTGAGGTCGTCGGCCGGCACGTAGATGGCCTGCACGGAGGTGACCGAGCCCTTGCGGGTCGACGTGATCCGCTCCTGCAGCTGGCCCATCTCGGACTCCAGCGTGGGCTGGTAGCCGACCTGCGAGGGCATCCGGCCCAGGAGGGCGGAGACCTCGGAGCCGGCCTGCACGAAGCGGAAGATGTTGTCGATGAAGAGGAGCACGTCCTGCCCCTCCTCGTCGCGGAAGTACTCCGCCATCGTCAGGCCGGAGAGCGCGACGCGCATGCGTGCCCCGGGCGGCTCGTTCATCTGGCCGAACACGAGCATCGTCTTGTCGATGACGCCCGACTCGGTCATCTCCAGCCACAGGTCGTTGCCCTCGCGGGAGCGCTCGCCGACGCCGCAGAAGGCGCTCAGGCCGCCGTGCTCCTGGGCGAGGTTGTGGATCAGCTCCTGGATGATCACGGTCTTGCCGACGCCGGCGCCGCCGAACAGGCCCACCTTGCCGCCCTTGGCGTAGGGCGCCAGCAGGTCGACGACCTTGATGCCGGTCTCGAACATCTCGGCGGTCGGGGTGAGCTGCTCGACGGTCGGCGCCGAGCGGTGGATCGGCCAGCGCTGCTCGACCTCGATCTCGTCGCCCTCGTCGATCGTCTCGCCGAGCAGGTTGAAGATCCGCCCGAGCGTGACCTGCCCGACCGGCACCGTGATCGGGCCGCCGGTGTCGACCACCTCGGAGCCGCGGGCGATGCCGTCGGTCGAGTCCATTGCGACGGCGCGGACGCGGTCGTCGCCGAGGTGCTGCTGGACCTCGCAGACGAGGTTGCCCTGCTCGCGCTCGACGACGATCGCCGAGTTGATCTCCGGCAGCTCCTCGGAGAAGACCGCCTCGATGACGACGCCCTGGATCTCCTCGATGCGGCCGACGTTCTTCGTTTCGGTTTCGGTGGCCAATGATTTCTCCTTTTTCGTCCTGCCGGTCCTCGCAAGCTCGGACCTTCGGACGACGTTACGTGAGGCCCTCGGCCCCGGACACGACTTCCAAGATCTCCTGCGTGATCTCCGCCTGGCGCTCGCGGTTCATCTGCAGGGTGAGGTCCTTGATGATGTCCCCGGCGTTCTGGGACGCGTTGCGCATCGCGGTCATGCGGGCGCCGTGCTCGGACGCGGTGGACTCGAGCAGGGCGCGGAACAGCGAGATCTCCACGTAGGCGGGGACGAGCCGCTGGAGGATGTCCTCCGGGTCCGGCTCGTACTCCACGAGCGCGTGGTGGCCGGTCTCGCTCCGCTCGTCCTCGGACACCTCGCCCGCGGCGCGGCCGCCGAGGCCCTCCGCCTCGCCCTCCAGGATCGTCGCCTGCTGGAGCGGCAGCAGCGTCTCGCGCGTGACCTTCTGCGACAGCGGCGAGATGTACTGGTTGTAGACGATCTCCACGCGATCGAGCTTGCCGTCGACGTAGGCCGCCACGAGGTCGGACGCGATGTCGCGCGCATCGCCGTAGGACGGGCGGTCGGTGAAGCCGGTGTAGCTGCCGGCGACCTCGTGGCCGCGGAAGACGATCGAGGACATGCCGCGGCGGCCGGACGCGTACCAGGACACCGAGCGGCCCTCGCTCTCGTGCTCGGCGGCGATCCGCACGCCGGCGCGCACGATCTGCGAGTTGAAGGCGCCGGCCAGCCCGCGGTCGCCGGTCACCAGCAGCAGCCCGACGTCGTTCTCGGACTCGTGCTCGTCGAGGATCGGCAGGTTCGGGACGTTCTGGGCCGCCTCGGCCGCCTGGCGGGTCATCCGCCGGATCGCCGAGGCGTACGGACGCAGCGCCTCGATGCGCTGCTCGGCACGGCGCAGGCGGGCGGCGGCGACCATCTCCATCGCCCGCGTGATCTTCTGGATGTTCTTGACCGAGCCGATCCGGCTCTTGACGTCCTTCTGCGCCATGGCCTACGCCGTCGCCGGCTCTCGCTCCTCGGCCTCGACGGCCTCCTCCTCGCGCGGCTCCTCCTCGCGCCGGCGGCCGCCCTCGCGGATCGCCTGCTCGTCGGTGAGCGGGTGGCCCTCCTCGTCGAGGTCGTAGCCGAAGTCCTGCGCGTACTGGGCGATCGCGTCGTCGAGCTGCTTCTGCGTCTCGTCGGACCAGTCGCCGCCGGCGATCGCCTTCTGCGTGTCCGGCACCTCGGCGTGCAGGCGCTCCACGAGGCCCTTGTGGAACTCGCCGACGCGGTCGGCGTCGATCCGGTCGACGAAGCCGTTGGTGGCCGCGTAGACGACCGCGACCTGGTCCTCGGCGGCCATCGGCGAGCGCTCGCCCTGGTTGAGCGACTTCACGAGCCGGTCGCCGCGGGCGAGCGTGCGCTGGGTCTCGGGGTCCAGGTCCGAGCCGAACTGCGCGAACGCCTCCAGGTCGCGGTACTGGGACAGCTCGATCTTGAGCTTGCCGGCCACCTTCTTCATCGGCGCGATCTGCGCATTGGAGCCCACGCGGGACACCGAGATGCCCACGTTGATCGCCGGGCGCACGCCGGAGTAGAAGAGGCCGGGCTCGAGGAAGATCTGCCCGTCGGTGATGGAGATGACGTTCGTCGGGATGTAGGCCGACACGTCGCCCGCCTGGGTCTCGATGATCGGCAGCGCCGTCAGCGAGCCGCCGCCCAGCTCGTCGTTGAGCTTGACCGCGCGCTCGAGCAGGCGCGAGTGCAGGTAGAAGACGTCGCCGGGGTAGGCCTCGCGCCCGGGCGGGCGGCGCAGCAGGAGCGACATCTGGCGGTACGCGTAGGCGTGCTTGGTGAGGTCGTCGTAGATCGCCAGCGCGTGCCTGCCGTCGTAGAGGAAGTGCTCCGCCATCGCGCAGCCGGCGTAGGGCGCCATGAACTTGATCGGCGCCGCCTCGTCGGCGGGCGCGGCCACGATGATCGTGTTGTCGAGCGCGTTGGCGTCCTCGAGCGTGCGCGCGATGCCGACCACGGTCGACATCCGCTGGCCGATCGCCACGTAGACCGAGACGACGCCCGTGTCCCTGTTGTTGATGATCGTGTCGATCGCGATCGCCGTCTTGCCGGTCTGGCGGTCGCCGATGATCAGCTCGCGCTGGCCGCGGCCGATCGGGATCATCGCGTCGATCGCCTTCAGGCCGGTCTGGAGCGGCTCCTTCACGGGCTGGCGCTGGACCACGCCGGGGGCCTTGAACTCGGCCGGGCGCGTGGTCTCGAGGCTGATGTCGCCCTTGCCGTCGAGCGGGTTGCCGAGCGGGTCGACGATCCGGCCCAGCAGGCCCTCGCCGACCGGGATCTCCAGCAGCTTGTTGGTGCGCTTGACCGTGTCGCCCTCGACGATCCGGTCCCAGGGGCCGAACAGCACGGCACCGACGTTGTCGGACTCGAGGTTGAGCGCGAGCCCGGTGACGTCGTGCGGCAGATCGAGCATCTCGAAGGCCATGCAGTTCTCCAGGCCGTGGATGCGCGCGATGCCGTCCGCGACCGACAGGACCGTGCCCACCTCGGTCAGGTCGGCCTGGCCGGCGTCGAGGCCCTCGATGCGGCTCTTGAGGATGGACGTGATCTCGTCTGGCTTGATCTTCACTGAAACCCCTTTCGCCCTGCCGGTGCTCGCAAGCTCGCACCTTCGGGCGACGTTAGCTTTTGACGACCTGTCGTCTGAGTTGCTCGAGTCTGTTGCGAACCGAGGCGTCGAGGACGGAGTTGCCGACCTGGACGACGATGCCGCCGAGGATGTCCGGCTCCACGCGGGCGGACAGCTCCACGCGCCGGCCCGTCTGCTCGGAGATGCGGTCGCCGAGCTGGCTGACGGTCTTGGAGTCCAGCTCCACGGCGGAGGTGATCTGCACGGGCAGGAGCTTGTTCTCCTCCTCCCATAGCGCGTCGTAGTTCGCGCGCACGCGGAAGAGGACCGGCATCCGGTGCTTCTCGATCAGCAGCTCGAGGAAGTTGACGATCACCGGGTCGGCGTCCGTGACCGCGCGCCTGAGCCCGTCCGTCTTCTCCTGGGTGGAGAAGTAGGGCGAGAAGAAGAAGACCTGCAGCTCGCGGGTCTCGTCCAGCGCGTCCACGAATGCGCCCAGCTGGTCGCGCACGAGGTCGAGCTTGTCCTGCTCGGAGGCGACCTCGAACAGCGAGCGGGCATAGACCGCGGCGATCTCCTCCATTACTTCGTGCGCTCCTCGCCGGACAGGGACGCGAAGTCGAGCTCGGACAGCGCCTCCTCCACGAGGCGCTTCTGGTCCTCGCTCGTGAGCGCCTTGCGGGTCACCTTCTCGGTGGCGAGCACGGTGAGGTCGGCCACCTCGGCGCGGATCTCCTGGATCGCGCGGCGGGTCTCGGCCTCGATCTCGCGACGGGTCTGCTCCATCATCTCCTCGCGCTTGCCGCGCGCGCCGACGATGATCTCGTTCTCCGCCGCCTCGCCGGTCTTGCGGGCGCGGGCGACGATCTCGTCGGCCTGGCCGCGCGCCTCGGCGAGCCGCTCGCGGTACTCGGCGAGGATCTCGTCGGCCTCGCGGCGGATCCGCTCGGAGGTCTCGATCGAGTCCTCGATCGCGTGCTGGCGCTTGTCCAGCGCCTCCGCGATCCGCGGGAACGCGAGCTTCCACAGCACCACCATCGAGAAGCCGAAGACGAGCAGCGTCCAGATCATCAGCCCGATGTCGGGCGAGACCAGGAAGCTGCCGCCTTCCTCCTCGGCCGCGATGATCAGGGGGAGTTCGCTCATGGCCTAGAGGAAGAACGCGATCAGGCCCGCGACGAGCCCGTAGAAGAAGCACGCCTCGGTGAGCGCGAAGCCGAGCCACTGGATGCCGGTGATCTCGTCGCGCATCTCGGGCTGGCGGGTCACCGACTCGATGACCTTGCCGAAGATGATGCCGATGCCCACGCCGGCGCCGACGGCACCCAGGCCGCCGCCCACGCCGAGGGCGATCGCCTTGCCGGCGTCGGCCGCCGTCTCGGCGCCCGCCTGGGCGAGGAAGGTGATCGTTAGAAGCAGGTCCACCGAAGTGCTCCTTTGCGTTTAGTGATGCTCGGCGACGGCGCCGCCGAGGTAGATCGCGGAAAGCGTGGCGAAGATGAACGCCTGCAGCGTCGCCACCAGGCCCAGCTCGAAGAGGAAGAGCAGGATCCCGAACGGCAGTGTGAAGACGCCCAGGAACTCGAGGCCGAGCAGGACGGCCAGCCCGCCCGACATGAACAGGATGATCAGGTGGCCGGCCAGCAGGTTGGCGAACAGACGCACCGACAACGAGATCAGCCGCATGAAGTTCGAGAGCACCTCCAGCGCGAACATCGGGATCGCCGGGAAGCCGGTGATCCCGGCGGGGATCAGGCTCTTGGCGTAGCCGATGGGGCCCTTGGCGCGGATGCCCTCGACGTTGTAGGAGACGAAGACGACCAGCGCGAGCACGAGCGGGATCGAGAGGTTGGCGGTCGCCGCGTAGATCGCGAAGGCGGGGATCTCGGTGCCGAAGACGTGCACCGGGTGCTCGGTGTTCGTCGGCAGCGGGATGTAGCCGATCAGGTTGTTGAACCAGATGAAGAGGAAGAGCGTGCCGATGAACGGGAACCACTTGGCCGCCATCCGGTCGTCCATGTTCCCGCGCGTGATGTTGTCCCGCATCAGCGTGTACAGGACCTCCACCGCCGTCTGCACCCGGTTCGGGCGGGCCTTCATGCGGTTGGCGATGTAGAGCATCGTCGCCACCGTGAGGATCCCGGAGATCACCAGGTACATGACCGCCTTGTTGACGTCGAGCCCGAGGGGCAGCTCGATCCAGGGCTCCAGGCGGAACTCGTTCTGGGGCGCGAACTCCTCGTTGTCGCGCCGCGTGAACCCGAAGATCGCGACGACCAGGACGAGCGCGCCGACGTAGGCGCCGCCGATGGCGAGCAGAACCTTGGTCCGGGTCTTCATGGGCGCGGCGACTTCCTCTCCAGAGGGCGAAGGATCAACGAGGTGGCGAAGTAGACGGTGAAGGCGGCCAGCACGGTGATGCCTGCCGTCAGCCCGTCCTCACGCTCGGCGAGCAGTCCCACCGCCAGGATGGTAAGGCCGATGAGCCAGGCGCGTACCAGGAGCGACGCCATGTTGAGCCCGATCTGGGCCTTGTAGTCCTTCTGACGGGAGGCCCAGCGCTCGATCGCCGTCGCCCCGAACCGCTGCGCGATCCAGGCGACGGCGGCCACGGCGAAGCCCAGCACGGGGGCGCCGAGGAGCACGACGAAGGGCGCGGCGAGGACGACGAGCACGACGTCCAGGTAGCGGACCACCACGAGGGGGTCGAAGCCGGCGAAGCCGGTCTCAGCGGGCACGGAAGGCATGCTCTTCGTTGGGGAAGTTGGACATGGCAGTACGCGCCTCCCCACCGGCCATCCCCGCGCGCGACTGCGCCGGCGGGAACTTAAAGGGGACAGTCCCCTTTAAGTCTCCCTGGCCTGGGCGGCGCGCCGGAGTGTAGCGGGAATTTCGAGTTTGTAACAACTTTGTGACAGCCGGCGCTTGAAACCTGCGAGGGCGGTTGACCATGCATTCACCTGGGAAGGAGTCGTTCCGCCCGGCAGTCCCGCCGCCGGACAGGGCGCGCCTACTTCGACGGCTTCTTTCGGAGCCTTGGCGGCCCGCCGCGGCCGCCTTTCGCAGCGGCTTCGAGCTCGAAGGCGAGGATGCCGCTGCCGACGATGGCCGCGACGTCTCGCCCGACAAGCTCGATGAGCTTGGCCGGAACGTCGCCGGCATCGAGGTACTCCTCGGGCTGGTGGCTAGATCGTCGGAGGCCATGGCTCGAGGCCCCGACCCGTCGGTGGTGACCCTGACATCGGTGCAGCACTGAGCGTCGCGGTGCTACACTTCCGAGCGTGCCCACGTCCCGGCCGCGCCACACGATCACGGAGAGCGACGAGGTCGCCCGGGCGCTCGAGGATGCGGCGCGGCGGTGGCCCGAGGACCGCGGTGCGCGCGGCCGGCTCCTGGTCCGGCTCGTGAAGGAGGGCCACCGTGCGGTGACCCGCGACCGCGAGGAAGAGCTCACCCGCCGGCGGGAGGCGGTGCGGAGGACCAGCGGCGCGCTGAGCGGCGCATATCCCGCCGACTACCTGGACGAGCTGCGCGGCGACTGGCCTGCGTGATCGTCGTCGACGCCAGCGTCCTGATCGCCCATCTCGACGATCGCGACGCGCTCCACGAGCGGGCGAGCGCGCTGCTGATCGACGCCGTGGACGTCCCGCTCGGCGCGAGTCCGATCACGCTCGCCGAGGTGCTCGTCGGCCCGGGCCGCGCCAATCGGCTCAGGGAAGCGCAGGCCGCGCTGGACGCGCTCGAGGTGCATGAGATCCCGCTGGACGCCGACGCGGCGGCTCAGCTCGCGAGCCTGCGCGCCGCGACGGGCCTCAAGCTGCCCGACTGCTGCGTCCTCCTCGCCGCCCGGCAAGCCGGTGCGACCGTCCTGAGCCTCGACGACCGGCTGACGAGGGCCGCCCGCGACCTGGGACTCGGCTAACCGCGGGCAGTCGCGCCGGCGGGCTCGCCGAGGCGGCCGTGGCCATGTGGGACCTCGGGGGCGCCGGCGCGGCGGGGGATGAGCAGCCCGGCGACGAACGCGAGCGCGAGCGCGCCGGCGGAGACCAGGAAGGCGACGACGAAGCCCGACTCGGTCGGCAGGCCGGCGGGGCCGACGTGGGCGCCGACGATGCTGGCCGCGATCTGGGCGCCGAGCGCGCCGCCGACCGTGCGCATGATCGTGTTCATGCCCGTGGCCACGCCGGTCTGCGACTGCGGCACGGCGTCGACGATCAGGGCCGCCATCGCCGCGAACGAGAAGCCGATGCCGGCTCCCGTCACGAGGCTGTTGATGTAGATGTGCCAGTGCTCGTCGTGCAGCAGCGCGAGCTGGACGAAGCCGAGCGCGACCAGCCCGACCCCGATCAGCACCGGCACGCGAGAGCCGACGCGGGCGCCCAGCCAGCCGGCGATCGGCCCGGCGAACAGCATCATCGCGGAGGACGGCACCAGGAACAGCCCCGCCTGCGTGACCGTCGCGCCGAAGCCGAAGCCCGCGGCCTCCGGCATCTGCACGAGCTGCGGCACGAGCAGGAATGATCCGAACATGCCGAAGCCGACCATCAGGCCGGTGAGGTTGGTCGTCCACACGCCGCGCAGCCGCATCATCCGCATGTCCACCATCGGCTGCGGGACGCGCAGCTCGTACCGCCCCCACGTCACCAGCAGCACGGCCGCGGCGGCGAGCAGGCCGAGCACCGCCGGCGAGCCCCAGCCCCAGGCGTTGCCCTCGCTGACTGCGATCAGCAGCGCTGCCAGGCCGGCCGACATCAGCAGCGCGCCGCCCCAGTCGATCCGCGCCGGCGTCTTGATCGGCGACTCCGGCACGAACAGGTGCGTGGCCACCACCGCGCCCGCGATCACCAGGAGGCTGAGCCAGAAGATCCACCGGTAGTCGAGCCCGTCGACGATCACCCCGCTGAGCACCAGCCCGGCGCCGCCGCCGATCCCGAACGTCGCGGAGATCAGCCCGATCCCGGCGCCGACGCGCTCGCGCGGGAACTCGTCGCGGATGATCCCGAACGCGAGCGGGAAGATCGCGCCGCCCGCGCCCTGCACCGCCCGGCCGGCGACCAGCACCTCGAGCGAGCTCGACAGCGCGGAGATCACGGTGCCCCCGCCGAGCACGAGCAGGACGATCACCAGCAGGCGCTCCTTGCCGAACATGTCGCCGAGCCGGCCGAGGATCGGGGTCGCGATCGACGCGGTCAGCAGGTAGATCGTCAGCACCCACGTGACCGCGGGCGTGGAGGCCCCGAACTCGCGCTGGATCGCCGGCAGCGCGGGCGCGACCATCGTCTGGAGCAGGGCGAAGGACAGCGCGGCCGTGGCGAGGACGGCGAGCGTGAGGCCGTAGTGCTGGCGCCCGGGCGTCACCGCAGCTCGGCCTCCAGCACCTCGGCCAGGCGGGTCAGCAGGACGGCGGCGCGGTCGCGCTCCTGGGGGTCGAGCGCCTCGAACACGCGGCGCCGGAACGCCTCCGCCCGCTCGTGCGCCGCCTCGAGCGCCTCGCGGCCGTCCGGGGTGAGCGACACGAGGACGGCGCGGCGGTCGGCCTCGGAGTGCCGGCGCGTGACGTGGCCGTCGCGGGCCAGGCAGTCGAGCATGCGCGTGGCGGTCGGGGCGGCGACGCCGGCCGACTCGGCCAGCTCGCCGACGGTCAGCTCGTCCGCCTCGCGCAGCGCCTCCAGCAGCTGGTACTGGGGCACCGAGAGGCCGTCGACCGGCATGCGGCCGGCGCGGGCGCGGAGGCGACGGGTGGTGCGGAAGAAGGTCTCCCACGCGGCGCTGAACTGCTCGGTGGCGACGGGCACGCCGAGAAGGGTAGCGCTGCAACCATTAGCTTGCTAACTAAACCGTCAGACCCTTCAGGTTCAGTCGGGCTCGACCTTCAGCTCGGCGATCGGCGTGCCGGAGTCCTCGAGCTCGATCTCGAAGATGCCGGTGATGCGCGCCTTGAAGGACATCGTGACCGTCCTTCCGGCGGGGACGTCCTTGAACAGGTCGTAGCCGTGGACGTGCACGTGCTCGGCCGAGGGATGGCGGACGCGGAAGCGCACGGTCTGGCCCTGCTTGAACTCCAGCTCGCGCACGCGGTTGGCGGTGAGCAGCGGCGGCGGCTCGGGGGTTGGCTCCGGCGTCGGCTCGGGCGTCTCCTGCGGCTCGGCCTGCTGGGGGGCCGCGGTCTCGGTCGGCGCCGGCGTCGCGGTGGCGGCGCTGCGGTCGCCCTCGGCCGGCTCGTCCTCGCCGCTGCCGGCGAGCACGAAGACCGCGACGATGGCGATCAGGCCGGCGATGGCCAGGAACGTGAAGCGCTGTCCGCGGCTCATGGGGCGGACAGGTTAGAGGCCCAGCACCGCGCTCAGCAGGCCTCCGGCGTCGCGCGGGTCGACGCCGTGCTCGCGCTCGTAGGCAGCGCGGGCGCCGGCGTCGACGAGCGCCACGGCCAGCTCCTCGCGGGAGGAGCCGAAGCGGCACGCGGCGCGGTCGAGCGCCACGAGCGCCGCGTCCTGGAGCGCGCCCTCGATCCCGCCGGTCTCCGGCAGCGCGCGGCGCTCGCAGGGGTCGGCGATCCGCACGGGCTCGGGGGCGAGTGCCGACTCGGCGAGGCGCGCGCCGAGCGCGAGCGCGACGGCGGCTCCCGCGGCCACGGCGAGCG
>JBOGYU010000101.1:0-11849 GCA_050696935.1 Solirubrobacteraceae bacterium
GTCGTAGCCAACCAACGCGGCGCCGGCCGCCAGGCCGACGGCGTAGCCGACGGCGCTGGCGCCGATCCACGCTGCCGCGCGCCCAAGCGCGCCCTTGGCGGCCCACCACTGGACGGCGCCGAGCCCGGCTCCGGTGAGCGCGCCGCCAACCAGCGCGGCGTCGACGGCGTCCACGCGTCCGCCGATCCCCCAGCCGATGTACCCCGCCACGGGGAAGGCGAGCCAGACCGCCACCCACCGCCAACCGGGAAAGGAGCGCCGCTGGGACGGGTCCTGAGCCGACTCGTGGGACGTCCGATCCGCGTGATCGGTCCTGAGAGATGAGGGCCGCTGCGGCGTGGAGATCGACATACCTGGCTCCTTGATCCTGGGTAAGGGCGCGAACCGCTGAGGGTCGACGCGCACAAGCCGGCCAAGAGTCAGAGCCGCGAAGCTCGCACCGGATCCCTCAAAACGTGGTGCCCGATGCTGGAGACGAGACTATAGAATCTAAACTCATGAAGTCAAGTTCCGGAGAAACCGACCACCTTTGGCGGTTCATGACCAACCACGCGCACGTGCTGGAATGCATCGCCGCCGACCCCACTGCGCGGTTTAGAGACATCGCCGCCTCCGTCGGCATCACGGAACGAACCGCGGCACAGATCGTCACCGACCTCGAGCGAGCCGGCTATCTGACGAAAACCCGCAACGGACGCCGCAACCACTACGAAGTCCACGACGAACTTCCGCTTCGCCACCCCCTCCACCGTCACCACACTGTCGGCGACCTGATCGGCTTCCTCGAAGGGCCGGCTGCGAAGAGACCAGGCCGCTCCTCGAAGAGACCACGCGGCTCCTAGGGCAAAGCGCCGCCAGCTATGCCGCTCGTCGCTGCGACGGGCCAGGTGACCCTGGGCGAGTTCGGTTACCGCGCCAAGCGGATACCAGCAAGCGGCCAACCGGGTTATGCGCGCACTTCGGTTCCGCTGTACGGACCGCGCTTGCGCCGCAGCATCCGCCCGCACCGTAGTTCGCCGCGGTCAGCGCGGCGCCACGGTGCGGGCTCGCTGTGCCTACTGCTTGGCCTCGAACGGCATCTTCTGGCCGGCCGCGTAATGGCCGGCCATGAAGCACAGGAGCTCGTACTTGCCGGGCTTCAGGTCCGCGCTGACCGTCTCGGACGCGCCGCCGGCGAGGTCGCCGCCCTTCGCCAGGAAGGTGCTCTCGTCGACCATGCCGCCGCTGACCTTCGCGGGGGCGGGGACGATCGCTAGGCCGTGCATGGTCGCGCCCTCGTTGGTGACGGCGAAGCTGACCTTGCCGGCCTTGACTGCGGTCACGTCGGACTTGATCCACATGTCGCCGAAGGACACGTTGACGCCGGCGGCGTGCTCGGCGTTCGCGGCGGAGCCGCCCATGTCGTGGCCGCCGCCGGCCTTCGGCGCGCCGGGGGTCTTGAGGACGCCGATCGCGCCCTTGACCGCGTCGCCGAACGCGTGGGTGACGAACGGGAATGTGCCCTCCTCGTCGAGCGTGAACTCGACCCAGCCGCCCTGCGAAGGCGCGAGGTTGATCGTCTGCACGTCGTGGGCGACGCCGTTGTCGGTGTGGGCGGTGTCGAAGACGGTGCCGATGACGTGGAAGGCGCTCCAGATGCTGGGGCCGGCGTTGAGGACGTACATCCGCACGCGCTCGCCGCGCTTGACCGAGATCGGGCTGTCCTTGTACTGGTTGGCGAAGCCGTTGAACGCGATCACGTCGGGCTTCTTGGCCTCCATCTTGGCCATGTCGGCAGCCTTGCCGGGCTGGCCGACGTAGTACTCCTGCTGGGTCATCCACAGCTCCTTGTCGACCGGAGCCAGGCCCTTGGGCTTGACGACCATCATCCCGACCATCCCGGCGCCGGTGTGCATGAGCACGGGCTGGGTGGCGCAGTGGTACATGTAGACGCCGGGGTGCTTGGCGGTGAACCGGTAGGACATCGACTTGCCGGGCGCCAGGTCGGCGTAGCGGCGCCCCGGGTCGACCTCGGCGGAGTGGAAGTCGAGCGAGTGCGGCAGCGTCACGGACATCTTCCTCGAGGAGCCGTTGACGAGCGTGAACTCGACCTTGTCGCCCTCGTTGACGACCAACGGGCCGGACACGCCGGTGCCGCGGTGGTACTTGCCGTTGACGGCGAAGCTCCAGACCTCGGTCGGCGCGAGGTCCTTGGAAACCTGGGTGACGTGCTGGAAGACGTCGACCTTGAACTTCTTCACAGGCCCAGTCGGGACCGGCGGCAGCGTCGGGTCGACCTGCTCGAACGGCTCGAACTTCACGCCCTTGGCGTCGGCCAGCTTGGGAGCCGCCGCGGCCTCGGTTGCCGCGGGCTTCTCGGTCTGCGCCGGCGCGGGTACTGAAGCGTTTGAATCGATGCCGCCGGTCGCCAGCGCGACGACGGCGATCAGCGCGGCAATCAGGGCGACGAGGCCGACGAGCCCGAGGCCGACCAGGATCCACGAGCGCCAGGAGGACTCGTCGTCGGTGGTCGCATGAGCCGGTGGCGGCGTGTCGGCGCCGAAGCCTTCGGCCGCCGCGTAGTCGATGGGCGCCGGCTCCGGCGCGTCGGCCGGCAGGCCGCTCGAGTCTGGGATCAGTGTGGACATCGTTCCCGTTCCTTCAGATTGGGTTCTTTGTCCGGAATGCTCGACGGCTCGCGGCCCTCGCACGACAGGGTTCCGGCGCATTGCTGCGGCGGCTTCCATGCAGCGCCGGTCAGTAGTTGGCCGCAGGTTGTAGGTCGCGGACGTCGGCCTTGAAGAACGGCCGGTATCGGGGGTGCCGAACTGCCAGCCGACGGTGATCCGGCTCGGCACGACGAGGTCGCCGAACCGTTGCTCGGCGTGGACTTCGCAGCCGCAGGGGACGTAGCGGAAACCGGACCGGTCGGGGTTGCCCCAGCGCTGCGCCCATGCGCTGACGAGTCCGCCGTCGCGACCGATGCGCATGTGCACCTCGGGGCACTCCGGCGGTACGTCCCAGCGGGCGATGATCAGGTCGTCGGTCTCCGCGCGCCAGGTCACGCCGTGCTCTGGCAGCAGGCTCGCGGGTGCCCAGATCGCCTCGAGCGCGGCGCGCCCGGCGGCTGAGCGGGCAGTGTCGGGGTCGTCGGCGCTGAACAGCGTCACGCGGCCGAGCAGCCGTCCGCGCGTGCTTCCAGAGCCTGCGGCGAAGCGGTCGACGACCTCGAGGGGCCCGAGCCGCGCGCGCCAGAGGAACGAGCGCCCGTCGCAGCGTTCATCCGCGGTGAACGGTAGCCAGGCGCCGATCCTGATCCGGCCGGCCATGGTGAGCTGCACGCCGCCGGCGACGGGAGCCGCGTCGCGGACGGCGTGCATGAGGTAGCGGCGGACCGGCTCGTCGAGGGAGGCCGCGACGATCAGTGCTCCTCGGGCCCGATGAGCCGGCCGAGGATCGCGACGATCCCGGCGGTGAACGCGATGACGGTGGCCATCGCGGCGATCAGCGTGACCATGCCGGGAAGGGCGATGACGAGCGAGATGACGACGACGGCGGCGATCAGCGCCACGGCGAAGATCGGCAGCAGGACGGCGCCGAGCGCGGACTCCGGGCGGTCGTCGCGGATCGGGGCGTGGGCGGCCATGGAGGGTCCTTTCGAGGTCAGGCGGCCGCGTTCGCGGTCGCGGTCTGGCGTCGCCGCCGTGGCGCGAGGCCGGGCGGCAGCAGGCTGGAGACGGCGGGGCGCAGCTGCGGGTCCGAGCCATAGACGAGTAGGGCGAGCATCGCGCCGTAGATCGGCAGGTGGCCCATCAGCTCGTTGGCGCCGAAGAACCAAAGCGTCGCGTTGAACGGGACCCCGGCGATCAGGATGCAGGCCTGCGGCAGCGCGCCGGAGATCAGCAGCAGCCCGAACAGCACCTCGATCCCGCCCGCGAGCCGCGCGAAGTCGAGGTCGCTCATGCCGATGCCGACCTGCTGGGCGACGTTGAGCTCCGGGTGGTCGACGAGGAACTGGACGGCGAGCTCGGGCGTCGCGAGCTTCTCGGCGAACGCGACGACGATCAGCGCGACGCCGGCGGCCATTCGCAGCGCCCAGATGGCGCGGGCGTGGTCGAGGAGGGTCGGCTCGGTGGCCCGGCCGGTCTCGACGTCCGCGGACCAGCGGCCGGGGCCGGCGGCGAGCACGTAGACGGCGAGACCGAGCAGGTCGATCCGCTGGAGCACGGCCCAGAAGCCGAACTCGGCCATGCCGAGCGGGCCGGCGGCGATCAGCAGCAGCGCGCCCCAGCGAGCCCGCCAGCCGGTGGCCATCGTGATCGCGACGAGCGCCATCACCGCGCCGAGCGCGATCCCGGTCGCATTCGCGCGCAGGTCCATCGCGGGGGACAGGTAGTAACCGAGCGACAGCAGCCCGACCATCGAGACGGCCAGGTGCAGCCGGATGGCAAACGGCATGAACGGCGCGAGCCGGCCGAGGACCGGCACGTCGACGCCCGGGAAGACGCGGGCGATCAGGCGCACGGCCACGGTGACCAGCACCGCGGCGACGAGGAGGATCAGGGTCAGCTTCTCGGCGGCGAACCCCCAGTCGGTGGGGTAGGCGCCGTGGTCGAACCAGGTCTCGTGGGCGAAGGGAAAGCTCATGCCCATCAGGATCGGCGCACCGCCGCCACACGTCCTCCGGGCACGACCGCGGACCGCTTGCGGGATTCCACGGATGGTCGAGTGCGGGCGTGGACGGCCGCCCAGCTTGACCTGCCTCGCCTGGTGGCGCTGCTCGCGGCGGGCCGCGGCTCGTCGCGCAGCTGCCGGTCGACGCGCTGGCTCGAGGAGCTACTACGGGTGGCCTGCGAGCTGACCGGCGTGTGCTACGCCGCACTCAGGGTTCTCGACGAGCACCCGTCGACGTGGCTCCTCCGTGTAGGGGTGGCGCCGACGCTGTGCGCGCCGAAGCCGTGCTGGTCCGGGTTGCCCCACCGTGTCATCAGGAGCTCTGTGAGCGCGCCGTCGGGGGCGATCGTGAGGTCAGGTCGTGGGTGTCGGGGCCGACCTGCACGCGCGCGGTCGCTCGGTCGCTGTCGACCGGCCGCCAGGTGACCTGCGGGCCGAGCGCGGCGGCGGGGGCGGCGAGAAGCAGCTCGCCGGCGTGCCGGCCGCCGGTGCTGCGGGCCACATCGTCGCCGCTGGCGCTCATCACGGGAGTGGCGTCGAGCAGCCGCCAGCGCATCTGTCCCGTGCTACGCGTGTAGCGATCGAAGCCGGTGACGGGGAGGCCAAGCAGCCGCGCGGTCGCTGCCCACACGAACCCGTCTGCCAGCGTGAGGCGCTGTACGGCGCTGAACGGCCGCCACGCTCCGAGCCGGATCTCTCCGTGCATTCGCGGCTCGACCGCGGTTCGCAGCGGCGTGCCGGCGGCGATCGCGTGCGTGAGCCAGCGAACCGCCGGCTCCGGGAGCCGGTAGGCGCCACCGGCGAAGTCCAAGGGAGCCTCGGTCGGCCGAGCCAGGGCGGCCTAGTCGGCACAGACCTCGTCCGTGAGCCCGCCCGGCGCTGCGCTCATGTTCGTCGGGCCGGCATCGGGACCACGGTCGTCGCTGCGGCGTTCAGTGCCGGGCCCGCGATGGGTCGCGGCGCCCTTTCACTGCGGCGAGCGACTTGAAGACCGGCGTCCCACCCGGGCGCGCGACCGTGCGGTGGCGGGCGCAGGAGTCCTGTCGGCAGGCCTGCGGTCGCGATCAGCCACGCGATCATCGAATTCGAGTTCCACATCTCGCCAGCGCCGAGCTCGTCGCGTCCCCAGACAGGTCTCGGCACCGCCGCGACGAGGTCAATGAGCCGGCGCGCGACGCGAACGTCCGTGGTCAGCCGGCGCGGACCACCAACCGCAAAGCCCAGATCCGGAATCGACCCGCCCCGCCAGCAGCGGACCTCGTAGCGGAACAGGCGCAGCCAGCCGATCCAGCGGCTCCCGACGGCGCCCGTGCCCACCACGCCCCGGCTGGCCCCGTCAGCGTTGGGCGAGGGCGCGATCTCGATCGTGTAGCGAGCGCCGTCGACCGCGACGACGAGCGCCGCGTGGTAGAGGTCGCAGCGTTGGCGATGCTGGCGCCCGGCGGCGATCGCCTCGAACACCAAGCCGTTGAAGCGGACGCAGTGGCCGCCCGCGCCGAGCGAAATCCAGTAGAGATCGACGGCCGCGGCCGTCGTGGTCCCCATCTCAGGCCTCGCGCTGACCCGCGGGCCTGAGACGGATCGAGAGCGCGGTGATGAGCAACCCGACGGCAAACGTTGTGGGTTGCATCCAGCTCACCAGCCCGATCATCAGCGTCTCGACGACGATCCAGCCAAGGACGACGACGCCGGCGATCGCATTAAGCGCGAGGACCAGCTCGACAGCGATCAGCGTGCTGCGCGTCACGGCGTGGGAGGCGGCTGTGCCTGCGGCGCTCCTCATCGCTTCGGCTCCCGGGGTCTGAACGCGTAGGTGTAGACGACGGCCAGCACGGCGATCGCAGCCAGGCGGACGGCTTCATCCCATGACGCGTTCCAAATGGCGAGGCCGACGACGAAGGGGAAACCGAGCACCCAGGCGAGGGCCTCGAGCGCGAGCGGCAGGTCGCGCACGGCGGTCCACACGTCATCGAGCGTCTGCCGGGAGGCGATCAGCGCGATCAGGAACGCGACCCAGCCGCCGACCATGATCGCGAAGCTGACGTAGCCAAAGAGACGCGCTGGCTGGACGCGATGCGCGCGACGGACGGTCGCAGTGCTCATGACGACGTCCCTCCGGCCGGCGTCCCCGACCACCAGAACGCGATGAACGCGAGCGCCACGACCACGACGGCGATCAGCCGGGCCCGCGGGCTGCGCCAGCCGCTTTTCCCAGATCGCCAGGCCGCTCAGCCACGGGAGGAAGGCGATCCACACGATCGGCTTGGCGATCAGCGGAATCCGCCGGACGCCGCCCCACGCCCGATCGAGCAGCACCGGCTTGATGGCAAGCGTCCAGCAGAACGCGATCCAGATCCCGGTGGCGACGATGAAGAAGAGGTACGGGCCCATGGTGGTCGATCTCCTTGAGAGCTCCGCTCTTGAAGCTGAATGCGTGCGTCCAGCATGCGCTGCGGCGAGCCGATCGTCATCGGTAGGCGCCTCGCGAGCGCCTCCGTAGAAGACCGCACCC
Source organism: Solirubrobacteraceae bacterium (assembly GCA_050696935.1). Classification (GTDB taxonomy): domain Bacteria; phylum Actinomycetota; class Thermoleophilia; order Solirubrobacterales; family Solirubrobacteraceae; genus DASSUW01. The sequence goes on from JBOGYU010000101.1 coordinate 7,166, forward strand.
CTGTTCGCTGCATGCGCTCGATCCTGCGCGGCAGCACCAAGAGGTCAGCGGCGGCCGACGCGGAGTGCGTGAAGTAGCGCTGCAAGGGTTCGTCAACGCCAGCGAGCGCGCTCGGGTCAAAGCGCCGCACGGCTGCTGGCGCGATCGTCAGGCGGACCCGCGGCCTTGCTCTGGCGCCGGACGAGCGGCGCCGCCAGAAACGCGGCGATCGCCGCGAACCCAAGCCCCAGCACGACCATCATCGCCGCGCTCGCCACGGAACTGGCGGGATCGTCTCGGAGATACGTCGCGACGGCCATCGCGCCGACCGCCACGCCGACGAGGGCGAACCACGAGACGACCGCGTAGAGGGCCTTGCGTCCCCACGTTGTACCGCGGCGGAGGCCCCGGCAGGCCGCGACGGTCGCCGGGAGGGCGACCCCGAGGTCCAGGAGCGCGATCGTCCACAGGAACACCGGGCCGGCCAGATATTCCTCGTTGCCCGGTGACGCACTCATCGTGTCCGACAGGGCCGGGACGTAGCGGCTGAAGACGACGAACGCGGCGACCGGCAGCAGCATGCTCGCGACCAGGCGCTCCGCGCGTGACGACGTCGGCAGACGATCGAGATCGATCGCGTTCCAGGCGGCGACGGCGGCGACGGCGGCGATCACGAACAGCACCAGGAACAGCGGAAAGAACCGCTCGTTGTTCCCGGAACGGCCGAGGTAGTCGGGGCCCAGCACGTACTGCGGGACCATGTAGATCACGTAGAGCGCGGGGCCGATCGCGAGCAGCGGCCACTCGGGGCGGCGCCGCAGGGCAAGGACGCCCGCCAGGATCGCGAGCGGCGCGACGATCACAAGCGACACGGCGTCGAGGCCCAGGAGCTGGCTTTGATGGATGTGCGAGACGCGGTAGTCGATGACCCCGGTCAGCAGCGGTCCGAGCAGCGAGAGCGCGGCGATGCAGGCACCAAGGACGATGAGCGCGCTGCCGAGCCATCGCTCGGACCTTGGCCATGCGGCGGCCGACTGGTCGGCGCGCGCCCTCGAGCGGGTTGTCAAAGCAGAGGCGTTCATCTGTGCTGTCGTCCTTCGTCGCGATGGGTCGGGGGCGTCCGGGCACGCCGGGCGCCGCCTCGATGGCGGCGCCCGAGTCGGCGGGGGAATGGGTATGGAGGCGCTAGGCGGGAACCGCCTGGGTGCGCGGCGCGCGAGCCGCGTCGGTCACGCCGGCGGGTCGCCCGAGCAGGCGGACCGTGAGGATCAGGAAGCCGCCGCCCGCGAGGAGCAGCGCGACGCCCATCACGATCACGAACGTCGAGACGCTCTCGGCGAAGTAGGCGGTGTTGAGCGCGGTGGTCAGCGCGGTCTCGGTGACCCACAGCTGGCGCAGCGGGTTTTCGACCGGCTTGCCGCTCTTCGGGTCGGTCGCGGCGGCCTTCTCGTCGCTGGTGGGCTTGCCGTTGGCGTCGAGGAAGCGGCCCATCTGGGCGTAGGTCTGGCCGCCCGTCGCCTCGAGCGTGTGCTTGCGGATGACGGCGGCGAAGGCCTGCGCCTCGCTGCCGGTGTCGACCTTCTGGCCCGGGATCGTCGAGTCGGGCGTGCCGACGATCTGCTCGCGCGCAAGATCGCTTCGCACTCGATCGCGGCCGTCAAAGCCGGCGTAGATCGAACCGATGCCGAAGGCAATGAGCATGACGCTGGCGGCGATGCCGCCGTAACGGATGAGCTTGGACACGGCAGGTGCTCCTTGAGTCGGGGTCGCTTCCATTTGCCGCCGCCATTGCACATCGGCCGGAAGCGGCCGGCATCCGGGCGCAGCACCGGAATGCCTCCGCGACATGCCGCGACAGGGGCTGCGGAAATCCCGCAGCCGATCCGCGCCGTTGCACCGATGGCAAGCCACCAGCCCCGGCGTACGTTGCCGGCACGATGCTCGACCTCACCCCCTCAGCGAACGACCTCGGCCCCGACCCCGAGCCGCCCGGCGCGCGCATGGACTACCTGGCCCAAGGGGCAGACCCGATCGGCGCCGCACGGCCGGTGCGGCCGCAGCGATCGGGACGGCAACTCGACGTGATCGTGGCGGGCGGCGGCCCGGCCGCACTCGAGGCGGCGCTCGCGCTCAAGACGCTGGCGCCGCGCGCTGTCCGCGTCCGACTGCTGGCACCGGAGCCCGCCTACAGCTACCGACCGCTCAGCGTGCTCGAGCCGTTCGCCGCCGGCCACGCGCGCGAGTACCCGCTCGACCGCCTCGCCGCCCGCGGCATCACCGTCGTGCACGACACACTGGCCGAGGTCGACGTCGCACGTCGCACGCTGCGCACCGGCGACGGCGCCCAGCTCAGCTACGACGCGCTGATCGTCGCCACCGGCGCCCGCGCGCGACGCACGCTCCCGCACGCGATCACGTTCGGCGGTTCGGCCGACGCCGAGGCGATGCACGGCCTCATCCAGGACATCGAGGGTGGCTGGTCGGAGCGGATCGCCTTCGTCGCCCCGGTGGGCGCCGCCTGGACGCTGCCGCTCTACGAGCTGGCACTCCAGACCGCCGAGCGGGCGTACGACCTGTGCCTGAAGCGCGTCGCGGTGACGATCGTCACGCACGAGCGCCAGCCGCTCGAGGTGTTCGGGCCCGGCGTGGCCGCGCCCGTCGCCGCGCTCCTGGACGAAGCCGGCGTCGCGGTGGTCACCGGCGTGCAGCCCTTCGTCCCCCGCACCGGCCGCGTCGAGGTCGGCCCGGGGTCGCCGGCGATCGAGGCGGACCGGGTCGTCGCGCTACCGGTCCCCGCCAGCCGCCCGATCGCCGGCCTCCCGAGCGACGACGACGGCTTCCTTGCGGTCGACCGCTTCGGGCGTCTCATGGACGCCGCGGGCGTCTACGCGGCCGGTGACGGAACCTCGCATCCACTCAAGCAGGGCGGCCTTGCCACCCAGCAGGCCGACGTGGCCGTCACGACATTGCTCGCCGACGCCGGCCTGGGGTCGATGCCCGAGCCCTACCGCCCCGTGCTGCGAGGCATGCTGATCGCCGGAGAGCGCACGCTCTACCTGAGGCGCCAAGGGACCGGAGAGGCGGCCGGAGAGGCGTCCCCGCGGCCGCTGTGGTGGCCGCCCACGAAGATCGCCGGCCGCCACCTGGCGCCGTTCCTCGACGAGCTCGACGCCGACCTCCCCGCGGCCGGGCTCGAGCGCCGCCGCGCGATGCGCAACGGCGCCGTCCGGCGGCGCGCAATCCTCGCCCACGCTGGGGACGCCGACGCCACCCTGATCGCACTGGTGGAGCACGCGCGATGACCGCCGCAGCGCCCACCGCGCCGCCACCTGCGGCCACGCCCGACGCGGCGCTCCCCATCCAGCGGCGCAGCGGAACGCTGCTCGTGGGCGTCGAGGGATGGCCCGGGTCGCTCGCCGCCGTCGGATGGGCCGCTCGCCATGCCCGCCGGCTGATCGTCGCGACGGCGCCGCCGCCGCTGCCCGGCCTGACCGAGCGCGACGCCGGCCTGCTGCGCGGGGACCAGAGACGCGTGGCCCGTCACCTCATGGGCCTCGCCGGTGACGATCCGGCGCTCGAGGCGTGCGCCTGGCTTCCGGCGATCGCCGACGGCTCCTCGCCGGCCGAGGCACTCATCCAGTGCGCACGCATGCATGCCTGCGAGGCGATCGTGATCGGGTCGCCCGACGGCGACCACGACGTCTGCGATGAGCTGCTGCGGATCGCCGATGTGCCGGTCATCGTCGTTCCCTCGCCCGGGCACCCGGCCGAGGACCGGTCATGAGGCGCAAGGTGCTCATCGCCGGTGGCGGCGTCGGCGGTCTCGAGGCGGCGCTGGCCCTGCGAGCACTCGCGGGCGAGCGGCTCGACATCGAACTGCTGGCCCCCGAGCGTCACTTCACGTACCGCCCGCTTGCGGTGGCCGAGCCGTTCGGCCGCGCGGCGACGATCAAGGTCGAGGTCGCGCGCATCGCCGCCGAGCGCGGATTTGGCGTGACCCGCGACGTGCTCGACGCCGTGCTGACCGACGAGCGCGCGGTCGTGACCCAGGACGGATGCCATCTTGCCTACGACGACCTCGTGCTCGCGCTCGGCGCACGCCCGCGCGTGGCCGTGCCCGGCGCGCTGACCTTCCGCGGACCACAGGACGTCTGGCGAATGACCCAAGCGCTGCACGCCGTCGAAACGGACCGCCACCGCCTGCGCGTCGCCTTCCTCGCGCCCAGGGGTACCACGTGGACGCTCCCGCTCTACGAGCTCGCGCTGCTGACCGAGGCCTGGGCCTCAGCGCGCAAGCTGGCCATCGACATCAGCATCATCACCCCGGAGCCCTTCGCGCTGGCAGCGTTCGGGCCTGATGCCAGCGCCGATGTCCAGCGCCTGCTCGACGAGCGCCGGATCGCGATCCGAACCAACTGCATACCCGACGCGTCCGGCGACGGCGTGGTCCGTAGCGTGCTGGGCGAGCGGGTGCCGGCCGACGTCGCGGTGGCGCTGCCCATGCTGGTGGGCCCGAACGTTCGCGGCGCCCCGTCTGACGCGCTCGGCTTTACGCCGGTCGACGATCTCTGCCGGGTCGAGGGCCTCGACCGCGTCTACGCGATCGGCGACATGGCGGCGCGCGAGATCAAGCAGGGCGGACTCGCGGCCCAGCAGGCCGACGTCGCCGCCGCCGCGATCGCCGCGGCCGCCGGCGCCCCCGTAC
>JBOGYU010000102.1:0-11793 GCA_050696935.1 Solirubrobacteraceae bacterium
GCGCGTCGTCGCGCGCGGCTCCGCGGCGTCCGCGGCGGCGGCGACCGCCGCGCCCTCAGGCGGCCCAGGGGCGCTCGCCGTCCTCGCCCGCTCGGTCGTGGCCGGCATCGCCAGCGTGCCCGCCTCGTCGTCCGCGGACCCGCCGGACCACCCACGGAACGCGATGATGCCCCCCACCAGGGCAAGGGCGACCAGACCGGCGGCGATCAGCGATCCGCCGGCGCCAAGGCTGGACAGGAGCCCCCGCAGTCGCACGCACCCAGCATGTCGCGATCCCACCGCGCCGAAAACTGGACATCCGTCCAGGGTCGCCTCAGGGAGAGCCCAGCCGGTAGGCGCTGTTGGGCGCCTGGTCCGGGTCGCGCGTGATCGCCGCCGGCCGCCGGGCGGTGTCGACGAACAGGCACAGCCAGCGACTGGGGTCGTCCCCGGGAACGCACGCGCGGTAGTAGTCGGGCTCCAGCCGCAGCGCGTCGATGGAGCCCAGCCCGGGCCGGTACTCGGGCGCCTGCGCGAGCACGTAGTCGTGCGCCGCGGTCCCCACCGCGCGCCGGTCCGCCTCCTCTCCCGCCACCGCCGGCCGGTGCAGCAGTCCGCCGGCCACCAGCAGCGCCGCGATCGCGACCAGCAGCGCGGTGCCGGCGTAGTCGCGCGCGATCAGGCGCGGTAGATCCGGCCGGCGGCCGCGCACCGCCCGCCCCAGCGCCGGCGCCAGCGCCGCCACGGCGAACAGGTTCAGGAACCCCGCGATCAGGAGGCCGGCCACGATGTCGCTCCCGTCGCCGGTGAACGGGAGCACCGCGAGCACGACCCCGTCGACGACCGTCAGCACCGCGAACGCCGGCCACTGCCAGGCGCCGCGCAGGCGCCAGCGAAGCCGCCGGTGCCACACGTGCTCCACCCGCTCCATTGAACCCAGCGTAACCCCCATGCCCTACCCTTTCCGCCGAGTCACGCCGCCCCCGCCGGAGATCCCGGCCGGCGGCGCCAAGGGCGCACACCGGCGATCCCGGGCGCCCCGAACGGGAAAGGGTGAAGCACGCCAGATGGCGACGGAAACGGCTCAGCAGTCGGTACCGCCCGACGTATCCGAGCACCTGACCACGGAGGACCGGGTCGGGCTGCTGCGCGCGATGCTGATGATGCGCGGCATCGAGGAGCGCGCGATGACGCTGTACCGGCAGGGCAAGGTGCCGGGCTCCTTCTACGACGGCTACGGGCAGGAGGCCGTCTCGGCCGGCGCCGCCTGGGCGATGGCCGCCAACGACCGCCTGTGCATCCTGCACCGCGACCTCGCCGCGCACGTGATCCGCGGCGTCCCCATCGCGCGCATCTTCGGCCAGTACATGGGGCGGGACGGCGGCATCACCGGCGGGCGCGACGGCAACGTGCACTTCGGCGATCGCACGGTCGGCTGCGTCGGCATGGTCTCGATGCTCCCCGACATGATGCTCGTGGCCACCGGCCTGGCGATGGCGTTCAAGATGCGCGGCGAGGACCGCGTGGCGCTGACCTGGTTCGGCGACGGCTCCACCTCACGCGGCGACTTCCACGAGGCCATGAACTGGGCCGGCGTGCAGAAGCTCCCGGTCGTCTTCATCCTGGAGAACAACCAGTACGCGTACTCCACGCCGCTCGACCAGCAGTTCGCTGTCGACCCCGTGGAGCGCGCCGCGGCCTACGGATTCCCGGGCCGGAAGGTCGACGGCAACGACCCCGAGGCGATGTTCGAGGCCACCCGGCAGGCGCGTGAGCGCGCGCTCGCGGGCGAGGGCCCGACGATGCTGGAGGCCGTGACCATGCGCATGCACGGCCACGCCGCGCACGACGACATGAAGTACGTGCCGAAGGCCCAGATCGACGAGTGGAAGGCCAAGGACCCGATCGACCGCCAGGTCCGCCGCCTCGAGGCGCTCGGCATCGACGTGCAGCCCGTGCGCGACGAGGTCAAGGCCGAGATCGACCGCGCGGTGGAGGAGGCGCTGGCGATGCCGATGCCCGATCCCGACAGCGCGACCGACCGGCTGTTCGCCGACGAGCCGGCGCTGCTGGAGGACGGCAGCGCGCCCTGGTCCGGCTTCAAAGCGAGCGAAGCGGTGACGAGCGCGCAGCGCGAGGCAGATTCCTGATGCCCACGATGACCTACCTGCAGGCGATCTCCGACGGCATGCGCGAGGAGATGCGCGCCGACGAGCGCGTGTTCGTGATGGGCGAGGACATCGGCGTGTTCGGCGGCGCCTTCAAGGTGACCGACGGCTTCATCGACGAGTTCGGCCCGATGCGGGTGATGGACACGCCGCTGGCCGAGTCGGCGATCATCGGCACCGCCGTGGGCGCCGCCGCCGAGGGGCTGCGCCCGATCACCGAGATGCAGTTCGCCGACTTCATCTCCTGCGGGTTCGACCAGCTCGTGAACGTCGCCGGGAAGATGTACTACCGGCAGGGTCTGTCGGTGAACATCACCGTCCGGCTGCCGTCCGGCGGCGGCTTCTCCGGCGGGCCGTTCCACTCGCAGAACCCGGAGGCGTGGTTCATGCACGCGCCGGGGCTGAAGGTCGTCGCCCCGTCGACGGCCGAGGACGCCAAGGGCCTGCTGATCTCCGCGGTGCGCGACCCGAACCCGGTCGTGTACATGGAGCACAAGCACCTGTACCGGCGCGTGAAGGGCGACGTGGGCGAGGGCACGTACGAGACGCCGTTCAGCGCGCGCGTGGCGCGCGAAGGCGACGACCTGACGGTGATCGCGTACGGCGCGATGGTGCACACCGCGCTGGAGGCGACCGCGGACCTCGACGGCGCCTCGGTGGAGGTGCTCGACCTGCGCTCGCTCGTCCCGCTCGACGAGGAGGCGATCCTCGCCTCGGTGCGCAAGTGCTCGAAGGTCGTGGTCGTCGACGAGGCGAACATGACCTGCGCGGCCGGTGCGCAGGTGGCGGCGCTGATCGCCGAGAAGGCGTGGGAGGACCTCGACGGGCCGGTGGTCCGGGTGGCCACGCCGGACGTGCCGATCCCGTTCTCGCCGACGCTCGAGCAGGCCGTGCTGCCGCAGGTCGACGACGTGAGGGAGGCGTGCCGTGAGCTCCTCGAGTACTGAGGTCCTCGTTGACGTCACGATGCCCCAGATGGGGGTGTCGGTCGCCGAGGGCACCGTCGTCGAGTGGAAGAAGCAGGTCGGCGACTGGGTGGAGGCGGACGAGATCATCGCCTCGATCTCTACCGACAAGATCGACACCGACGTGGAGGCGCCGGCCACCGGCCGAGTGCAGGAGGTGATCGTCGGGGTCGGGACGACCGTCGAGGTCGGGACCGTGCTCGCGCGGATCGCCACCGACGCCAAGCCGGGCGAGGCGCACGTCAGCGAAGGCTCCTCGGCCCAGGGCACGAGCGAGGCGTCGGCCGCGCTCGACGCCCCCGGCGAGGCCGGCGAGCTGCAGGGCGACACCGCCGATACCCATGCGGGCAGCGCGCAGCGCGGCTCTCCCGCGGCCCGGCGGTCCGGCTCGCGCCGCTACTCGCCCGTCGTCATGCGGATCGCCGCCGAGCACGGCGTCGACCTCGAGCAGGTCGAGGGCACGGGCCGCGGCGGGCGCGTGCGCAAGCAGGACGTCCTCGCGTTCATCGAGGACGGCGGCGCGGCGGCGGCGGCGGAGCCGCCGATGCACATCGAGAGCCCGTACAAGCCGGAGGAGCCGGCGGCGCCGAAGAAGCGCAAGCCGCGGTTCGAGCCGGCCGAGCAGCCGGCGCCGGCCGCCGCCGGCCAGAGCGTCCCGCTCTCGCGCATGCGGCAGTCGATCGGCGCGGCGATGGTGCACTCGCTCCAGACGGCCGCGACCTGCACGACGATCGTGGAGGCCGACCTCAGCCGGATCGAGGCCGCCCGCGTGAAGTCGGGGCTGACCTACCTGCCCTACATGGCGCGCGCGACGATCGAGGTGCTGCGCGACTACCCGGCCCTCAACGCCACGCTCGAGGACGGCACGGTCACCACATACGACGGCGTGCACCTGGGCATCGCGGTCTCGCTCGGCGAGGGCGGGCTGATCGTGCCGGTCATCCGCGACGCGCAGGAGCTCTCCGTCGAGGGCCTGGCGACGCGGATCAAGGACCTCGCGCGGCGGGGGCGCGGCAACCAGCTCACGCCCGACGAGGTCCGCGGCGGCTCGTTCACGATCACCAACCCGGGCGGCTACGGCTCGATCATCGCGACCCCGGTGATCAACCAGCCGCAGGTGGCGATCCTCGACACCGAGGCGGTCGTCAAGCGGCCCGTGGTGATCACCGACGAGCTCGGCAACGACTCGATCGCGATCCGCCCCATGACCTACTTCTGCATGTCGTGGGACCACCGCGCACTCGACGGCGCGCTCGCGGCGCAGTTCCTGAGCGCTCTGCGCAAGAAAGTCGAGGACTGGCCGATCACATAGGGCAGGTCTGACGGACACCCGCCCCGGCGCCGCCGGGGCGGGGCGGACCATCGGGAAAACGTGTGCGGCTTACTCGCACTCGCAAGCTCGCGCGAGCGCCTTGATTACCGGCTTACTCGTGCGAGCGCCTTAGCATGTGTGTCGTGGACGAGCTCTGGACCTGCCATCTCGGCCGGATCGAGTACCGCGAGGCCGCCGCGCTCCAGGAGCGCCTGCGGGCCCGGGTGCAGGAGGGCGAGCTGCCCGACGTGCTGCTGCTGCTCGAGCATCCGCCGGTCTACACGCTCGGCCGCCGCTCGGAGGCGGGCGACATGCCGGCGATCCGCGCGATCGACGTCGTGGAGACCGAGCGCGGCGGCAAGCTCACCTACCACGGGCCCGGCCAGCTCGTCGGCTATCCGATCATGCACGTCCCCAACGTGCGCGCGTTCGTGGAGCGCATGGAGGTGGCGCTGGTCGACGCGCTGCGCGAGGCGGGCGTTCCCGCCCGGGTCCGCGAGGGCCGCGAGTACACCGGTGTCTGGGTCGAGGACCGGAAGATCGCGTCGATCGGCATCCACGTCTCGCGCCGGGTGTCGATGCACGGGTTCGCCGTCAACGTGGAGAACGACCTCGCGCCGTTCGAGATGGTCGTCGCGTGCGGGCTGCCGGGGGTGCGGATGACGTCGATGCGGGAGGAGGGGTCGGCCGAGGGTCTGAGCTGCTTCCGCAAGCGCGCCGGCCACGCGTTCGCGCGGGCGTTCGACCGGCGGCAGCGGCTCGTGACGGTGCGGAAGATAGACGCGCGGACATCGAGTGCGGCTTACTCGCACTCGCAAGCTCGTGCGAGCGCCTTGATTACATGAGATTCGGCCTGGCCATCTTCCCCGTCGACGACGGGATCGCGCCCGCGGAGCTGGGCCGCGCCGCCGAGGACGCCGGCTTCGAGGCGCTGTTCTTCGCCGAGCACACGCACATCCCGGCCAGCCGCGACACGCCGCGCCCGGGCGGCGGCGAGCTGCCGCCGCAGTACTGGCACACGCACGACCCGTTCGTGGCGCTCGCCACCGTGGCGCAGGCCACGGAGCGACTGCGGCTCGGCACCGGCGTCTGCCTGATCGTCGAGCGCGACCCGATCCTCACCGCCAGGGAGGTCGCCTCGCTCGACCGGCTGTCCGGCGGCCGGGTCGAGTTCGGGGTCGGCGCCGGCTGGAACCGCGAGGAGATGCGCAACCACGGCACCGACCCGCGCCGGCGCTTCTCGATCATGCGCGAGCGCGTGCTGGCGATGAAAGAGATCTGGACGCAGGACGAGGCCTCCTTCCACGGCGAGCACGTGGACTTCGAGCGCATCTGGTGCTGGCCGAAGCCGGTCCAGCAGCCGCACCCGCGGATCCTCCTCGGCGGCCTGGGCGAGAAGGTGCACGACCGCGTCCTGGCCTACGCCGACGAGTGGATGCCCAACCGCGCCCAGCCGGCCGACCTGAAGCCGCGGATCGCCGCCCTGCGCGAGCGGGCCGGCCGCCACGTGCCGGTGTCGTACTACGGCGCCCGCCCGGAGGCCGAGTTCGTGGAGGCGCTCGAGGAGGCCGGCGTGGACCGGGTCCTGCTCCAGCTCCCGCCCGGCCCCGCGGACGAGGTCCTGCCGCTCGTGGAGCGGTATGCCGAGCTCGCCGCCCACTGGCGCTGAGGAGCGCGTCGCGGCCGCGCGGGTCGGCCGGCTCGCGACCGTGACCGCGGACGGGCGCCCGCACGTGGTGGCGGTCTGCTTCGCGCTCGCCGGCGGGCGGATCTACACGGCGGTGGACGCCAAGCCGAAGTCGACGCGGGCGCTGCGGCGGCTGGAGAACGTCCGCGCCACCGGCCGCGCGAGCCTGCTCGTGGACCACTACGAGGAGGACTGGTCGAAGCTGTGGTGGGTGCGGGTGGACGGCCGGGCGGAGGTGCTCTCCGAGTCCGGAGCGGCGATCGACGCCCTGATCGCCAAGTACCCGCAGTACCGGGCGCAGCCGCCCGCCGGGCCCGTGATCGCGCTCACGCCGGAGGCGTGGCGCACCTGGGTACCCTCTGGGACGTGAGCACGCGCTCCCGAGCCAACCCGGGCGGCATGGACGTGCTGAAGGTGCTCGGGCCCGACACGCTTCCCTTCCGCAGCCGCAAGCCGCGCTGGTTCAAGGTCCCGGCGCCGGGCGGCGCCCGCTACCGCGAGCTCGACCGGATGATCCGCGACGAGGGGCTGCACACCGTCTGCCAGGAGGCCGCCTGCCCGAACGTGGGCGACTGCTGGGAGCGCGGCACGGCCACGTTCATGATCCTCGGCGACACCTGCACGCGCCGCTGCGGGTTCTGCAACGTCAAGACCGGCAAGCCGACGTTCAGCGACCCGCTGGAGCCGCTGCGCGTGGCGCGCTCGGTGGCGCGGATGGGGCTCCGGCACGCGGTCGTCACGTCGGTCGACCGCGACGACCTGCCCGACTACGGCGCGCAGGCGTGGGTGGGCGTGATCCGCTCGATCCGGATGCAGGCGCCGTGGTGCAAGGTCGAGTGCCTCACGCCCGACTTCCGCGGCGAGGAGATGCCGCTGGCGAAGGTGATCGCGGAGCGGCCCGACGTGTTCAATCACAACCTCGAGGTCGTGCCGCGGCTGTACCCGGTCGCCCGCCGCGGCTCGCGCTGGGAGCGCTCCCTGCGCGTGCTGCGCAACGCGAAGGAGATGGGCGGCGACGAGGTGACGACCAAGTCCGGCCTGATGGTCGGCCTCGGGGAGACCCACGAGGAGATGGTCGAGGCGTTCGGGGACCTGCGCGAGCAGGGCGTGCAGGTGCTCACCGTCGGTCAGTACCTGCGGCCGACCGAGCGCCACCTGCCGGTCGTGCGCTACTGGGAGCCGGAGGAGTTCACCGCGCTGGAGCGGGCGGCCTACGACCTCGGGTTCGAGCACGTCGCGGCCGGGCCGCTCGTGCGCTCGAGCTACCACGCGGACGAGCATCATCTGGCCACGGTCGCTTCGCGACGTGGGCCAGCGCAGTCTCGCCCGGGCACCGGCCCGCTCGCCGCCGCCTGAACGGCGGGTACGGTTCCGGGCGGCGCCCGTGTTCCCGCTCCGCGACAACATCCCGACGGACCGGTTCCCGCTCGTCACGGTCGCGTTCATCGTCGCGAACGTGCTGGTCTACTTCTTCCTGCAGGACGGGCGGCTGGGCCTGCCGCAGGGCCCGAGCGAGTGGCCGGCCGAGAGCTACGGGGCGGTCCCGTGCGAGCTCGCGCAGCAGTGCGACAACCCGCCGGGCGACCCGTCGACGGCGCTCACGGTGCTCACGAGCATGTTCATGCACGGGAGCATCCTGCACCTCGGCGGCAACATGCTGTTCCTGTGGATCTTCGGCAACAACGTCGAGGATCGGATGGGGCCGCTGAAGTTCATCGGCTTCTACGTGGCCGGCGGCGCGATCGCGGTGGCCGCACAGACGATCGTCAACACGGACTCCGCGATCCCCACGATCGGCGCCTCCGGAGCGGTGGCCGCGGTGCTCGGCGGCTACCTGCTGCTGTTCCCGCGCGCCAAGGTCGTCACGGTCGTGTTCATCATCTTCTTCTTCACGATCCTCGAGCTGCCGGCGCTGCTGTTCCTCGGGTTCTGGATCGTCCAGCAGGCGCTGTTCGCGTACTTCGACCTGTTGCAGCCGACTGGCGAGGGCGGCGGGGTCGCGTACTTCGCGCACATCGGCGGCTTCGTCTTCGGGCTGCTCGTGGTGCGGCTGCTGGCGCGCAAGGAGCCGCGGCCGCGGTGAGGACGGCGATCACGCTGATCGCGCTCGTGTTCACCTGTGCCCTGGGGTTCATGACGGTCTACGTGATGCTGGAGTCGGGCCCTGACCTGCTGACCGGGATCTCGGCGATCGTGGTGGCGCTGATGGCGTTCGGGATCCTCGGTGCGCTGACGGAACGCTGATGCCGTACACGCTGCTCCAGGGCGGGAGGCGACGGCGGCGGCGGTTCCGGCCGGCGGCTGCGACGATCGTGCTGGCGGTCGCGGCCACGCTGGTGCTCGCGCCGAGCGCGGACGTGCCGGCGCCGGCGCCCGACGCGCCGGACCTGCCGCTGGAGAGCGGGACGGCGCCGCTGGCGGGCGGCGGGACGGCGCCCTCCCCGCTCGCCGTGCGGCTGGATGATCCGCGCGACGCTGTGCACCTAAAGCTGCGCCGGCCGCCGCGCTCCGGCCTGCTGTTCGACATCGACACGGGGCGGGTGCTGTGGCGGCACGACCCCGAGCGCGTGCTCCCGATCGCCTCGCTGACGAAGATGATGACCGCGCTGGTCGTGGTCGACCGCCTGCCCGAGGGCGCGAACGTGCCGATCACGCGCAAGGCGCTCGACTACCGCGGCTCGGGGGTGGGGCTGCTGCCGCGCGGGAAGCGGATCGGCGTGAGCACCATGCTGCACGGGCTGATGCTGCCGTCGGGCAACGACGCGGCGATCGCGCTCGCCCAGCGCGCGGCCGGGAGCGTGCCGCGGTTCGTGCGGCTGATGAACGAGCGGGCGCTCCAGATGGGGCTGGCCTGCACGCGCTTCTCCTCCCCGCACGGGCTGCGCAACCGCGGCAGCCACTCGTGCGCCCCCGACCTGGCTGCGCTGGCGCGGGCCGTGCTGCGGGAGCCGCGCCTGGCCCGGATCGTGCGCCGCCGCTCGGCGGTGCTCCCGTTCCCGATCAAGGGCCGCAAGCTGTTCCTCTACAACAACAACCCGCTGCTGCGGAGCGGCTATCGCGGCGCGACGGGGCTCAAGACCGGCTACACGCGCGCGGCCGGGCGGTGCCTGGTCGGCACGGCGCGGCGCGGCGGCGTGAAGCTCGGCGTGGTCCTCCTCGACTCGCCCGACCCGGGCACCCAGGCGCGCAAGCTGCTCGACCGCGGCTTCGCGCGCTCCGGTTCCTAGGGACTGTCCCTCTCGGTTCCCTCGGAGTTCGAGCGGCGTCTGAGCTTGGGGACAGTCCCCGAAGTTCGGTGTTCAGTGTTCACGACGAGCACGGTGCCGCCCACGTCGAGCTCGTCGCGCAAGGCGAGCAGGCCCGCCAGGCCGGCCGCGCCGCTGTCACCCGCGGAGATGCCGTCGCGCGCGAGCAGCGCCACCGCCTCGCGGGCGCAGTCGTCGCCGACGGTCGCGAACGCCTCGATCCCGCGCGAGATCACGGGCCAGGCGACCGGCGACACGCGGCCGCAGTTGAGCCCGGCCATCGCCGAGTCGTGCGGGCCGGGCACCTCGACCGGCCGGCCGGCCTCGGCGGAGGCGAGCGCGCAGGCGGCCGCGACCGGCTCGACGCCGACGATCCGCGTGCCCGCGAAGCGCCGCACCATGGCGGCGGCGAAGGAGCCGACGCCGATCTGCACGGCGACGATGTCCGGCTCCGCGTCGATCTCCGCGCCGATCGTCGCGTAGCCGTCGATCACCCAGGCCGGCACCGGCCCCTCGCCGGTGTCCTGGATCACGAGCGTGCCGTCGCCCGCCAGCGCCGCGGCCGCGTCGACCGCGTCGTCGTACGTGCCGTCGACCACCTCGACCTGGGCGCCCTCGCCGGCGATCGCCTCGCGGCGGGCGGGCACCATCGCCGCGGGGACGAGCACGCGGGCGGGGAGCCCGAGCAGCCGCGCCATCCAGGCCACCGCGCGGCCGTGGTTGCCGTCGGTCGCGCAGGCGAGCGCGGGCCGGCCGCCCAGCGCCTCCCGCAGCTCAGCCGGCGAGCCCGTGCGGCCCAGCGCGCGGTAGGTCGCCCACGAGGCGCCGAGCACCTTGAACGACGGCAGCCCGAGCCGGCTCGACTCGTCCTTGACCAGCACGCGCTCCACGCCCAGCGCACGCGCGGCGGCCGGCGACTCGACGAGCGGCGTCGGCGCGTAGCCCGGCAGCGAGCGGTGGAAGTCCAGCGGCGCGCCCGCGACCCGCTCGACCGGCCCCGCGAGGGGGTTGCGGACGAGGCGCTCAGGAGGCATCGGTCAGCGCTGCCGCCAGCGCGGCGTATCCGCGCGCACCGGCGTGGAGCTGGTCGAGCTCGATGTGCTCGTCGACCCGGTGCGCGAGCGTCTCGTCCCCCGGGCCGTAGCCGATCGTGGGGATCCCGAGCGCGGCGGTGCCGCTGCCGTTCGTGCAGAATGCCCAGTGGCTCGGCTCGGCGCCGACCGCTGCGAGCGCGATGCGCGCGACGGGGTCGTCCGGCCCGGCGTACCACGCGGGCGCGAAGTTCGGCGCCTCGACGCGCGCGCCCGAGTAGGAGTCGAAGCGGTCGACCCCGATCGAGACGGTGACCGTGGCGCCGGCGGCCTCCGCGGCCGCGCGCAGCTCGCCGACCACCTGCTCCTCGGTCTCGCCGGGCAGCGTGCGGCGGTCGAACGTGACGGTGCACAGGTCCGGCACCACGGAGAGCGCCGGGAACGGGCGGCTGATCACGTCGGTCGGCACGAGGATCGCCGGACCGAGGACGTCGTGCCGCGGCAGCTCGATCTCGCGTGCGGCGCGCAGCACGTCCGCCATCGCCTCGACGGCGTTGACGCCGAGCTCCGGCCGCGAGGAGTGCGTGGGGCGGCCGTGGACCTCCACGATCAGCTCGGCGCGCCCGCGCTGGCCGACGACGACCCGGCCGCCGGTCGCCTCGCAGATCACCGCGACGCCGGGCTGCACGCGACGGGCCACCTCCACCGTCGCGAAGCCCTCGATCATCTCCTCGGCGATCGACGCGCAGACCACCACGCGGCCGCTGCGCCTCGCCGCGGCAACGCCGTGGACCAGCGCGGCCAGCGGCCCCTTCATGTCCATCGCACCGCGGCCGTAGAGCAGCCCGTCGCGCACCTCGCCGGCCGGGTCCGCCGACCACGCGCCGGGATCGGTGACGCCCACGGTGTCCATGTGGGCGTCGAACAGCACGCACGGCCCGGGCCCGGCGTCCAGCGTGCCGGTCACGTTGCCGAGCGCGTCGACCTCGACGGCGTAGCCGAGCCGCTCGAGCTCGGTGCGCACCAGCGCGGCGACGTCGCCCTCCTCGCCGGACGGGCTGGGCGTGCGGACGAGGGCGAGCGCGAAGGCCTCCAGGGCGGTCCGGTCGATCTCCATGGGCGCCATCATGCCTGGCCCAGCAGCCCCCGGGGTATCCGACCGGCGTGCCCCGGCACGTCTACTGGCGCCGCCGTCTCGCCGCGGCGGCCGGGCTGATCGCGATCCTCGCGGTCGTGGCGGTGCTGGCCGGCAGCGGCGGCGAGCCGGAGGTGAGCGGGGCGCCCGCGGTGCAGGAGGCGGTTCCTCAGGAGCTGCCGCGCGGAGGGCGCAGCGTGCTCCCCGAGCATCGCGTGGTCGCCTACTACGGCGCGCCCCAGAGCCGCGACCTGGGCGCGCTCGGCATCGG
>JBOGYU010000103.1:0-11773 GCA_050696935.1 Solirubrobacteraceae bacterium
GCGATCGCCTGCGCCCGCGCCGGGGGGCAGCTCGGGAACAGCTCGCCGATCTGCTCGGCGAAACGCTCTGCCAGATCGCGGTCCTCGGTCGCGCGCCGGCGGGCGTCGCGTTCGCGGCGCCGCGCCCGGACCTCCGCGTCGGCGAGGCATTGCTGCTCAGCGCTGGCGAGCGCGCTCTCCTCGACGAGGATGCCCTGGCGCTCGTAGCGCTTGCGCGCGCGGCTGAAGCGCACGACGACGGCGGACAGTCGGCCGGCGGCCTTGGCACGGCGGGTCAGCGCCGCGTCGCCTGCGGCCAGGAAGACGAGGTGGTCCATCTCCGTGCAGCGCAGGCACAGAGGTCCGGGCTCGTCCATGATCAGCAGCTCGCCGCTGCCGCCGCAGGCGGTGCATGCCCAGTCGCTGAGGGGCTGGATGACGACGAGGTCGGGCGGGCGGCTCTGGCGCTCGGCCAGTTGCCGGCGCTTGGCCTCGGACAGCCGCGGCGAGACCCAGTGCGTCCGGTAGGCCCGCTCGATGCTCGGGTCGCCGCTCTTGCTGAACCGCAGCGCGGGACGGCCGGGCACGCGCCGCACGTAGGCGGCCTCGCCCGGCTCCAGTCCGCGTCGGTGCGCCCACTGGCGGAAGAACCGCATCGCCTTGGAGAACTTGTTCAGGTTGGCCGTGATGGCGGCCTCCAGGTACGGGATCCGGCGCTTGCGCCAGGCCTGCTCGCCCGACGCCGCCAGCCAGCCGAGGCCGAGCAGGATGTCGATCGCGGTGACGAACCTGCGCTCGGCCAGGGCCGCCTCGGCCGCTGCGACGACGCGTTGCTCCAGTCGCTTGTCGTTGTGGTTTGCCATCGGGGGTGGCGGCCCGCGGACGGTACAACCCCCACCCGAGAGGCATCCGACCGGCTCGCAAGGACGGGGCGGTGATCGTCGTCCATGCCGTCTTGTCACGCGATTCGCGGCTGTCGCTGTGAGGTGAGGCCTGCTCGCTGCCTGCCCGGGCGCGGGTGTGGCGGGGCCGTCCGGCCGCCTCGCCGGCGCCCCGGCCGCACCCGTTCGCCTGCAGCGCGGCGTCCCCGTACGCGGCGCTGGCGCGCCTCGGCGCGTCGCTTCCATCTGCCACCGACGGGGCGGCTTCACCGGGGGTCGGGCAGCCGCCGCAGGACCAGCAGCCCGGCCAGCGCCGCCCCGGCGAGCACGCAGACTGCGGCACGGCTCGCGTCGAAGCGGTTCACCAGGTCGAGCCCGTCGGTGAGGACCCAGATCGTCGCGCCCCACAGCACGAGCGGTCCGACGCCGTTGGAGATCTTCCCCACCAGGGCGTACAGCCCGAAGTCCTCGCCCCGCCGCTCGGGCGGGATCAGTCGGAGCATGAGGACGCGATCGCTGGCCGAGACGCTCCCGAGCGCCACCCCCACCAGCGGGCCGGCCACCCAGAGCAGCGGGCCCGAGCCGGTGATGCCGGCGGCGAGCAGCACCAGGACGACTCCCAGCACCGTGCCAGCGACGACCCGCTTCGGTCCCAGCCGCTCGACGAGCAGCCCTGCCGCCACGGCCCCGGCGACGGCGAAGACGATCGAGAGCCCGAGCAGGAGGTCGATCTCCCCGGCGGAGAAGTCTCCGGTCCTGCGAGCGTAGACCGTCATGAAGGCGATCACGGTGGCGATGGCGTCGACGTAGAGGAAGCGCGCGACGAGGAACCGGCCGTGCGGAGCTCGCCGTGCGTCGCGCAGGCTGGCGAGAAGCTGCGCGAACGGCTCGCGCCGGCTACCCGCGCTTCCCCGCGGCCCCCGCTCGCGTACGAAGAGGAAGCACGGAAGCGAGAAGGCGAGGAACAGCGCAGCTGTGGGGACGAAGGCGCTCTGATTCTCTCCCTCGGTGACGAGCTGCCCGAGCCCGAGCACCGCGACCAGGGCGCCTATGTAGCCGACTCCGATCGCCAGTCCCGACACGCGGCCGTGGCGCTCGGGTGGAGCGACCTTCGCGAGCAGCGGGTGGTACTGCGCCTCGGCGCTGCTGAACGCGAAGATGGCGATGCCGGCAACGACGAGGGCGATGACGACGCCCTCCACCACGCCGAGCAGGGCGGTCCCCGCCACCGACACCAGGGTGAAGGCGATGAGGAACGGCTTGTGCCGGCCCGCGCGGTCCGCCAGGGCGCCGAAGAACGGAAGGCCCAGCACGAGAGCCAGCGAGACGCAGAGGCTCATGAGGCCGATGTAGAGGTCCGGCTGGCGCAGCTCGATGATGATCCACTCGTTGAAGTAGCGCGTCAGCACTACGTACGAGAAGATCGTGCCGGCGAAGTCGAACAGGACCCAGCCGAGCACCGGGAGGCTGATCAGGTGGCCCCTCGGTGCCGGCTCGATCGTCGCAGCACGTCTATCGGCGGCGATCGGCTCCGGTGTATCTTCGTGAGCCCGCCGCGCCATGGCGCAGCTACCGTAACCGCAGCCGGTGCCCAACCCTCCGACCCGGGCGTCCCCGGGTCGGCGGTGGCGCCGACGGGCCGTACGGTCAGCGGCTCGTGCGAAGGAGCCGGAGAATGACATCGGGCAGTTCCTCACAGCCGGCGACTACCAGCCGACGGTGCGACGCTGTCACTTGATCCTCGACACCAATCCCGGCCGGATGTCTCGTGCGGGTGCTCATGCTGCTGCGGCTGCGCGGCTGCGCGGCTGTCGGATCGTCGCAGTCGACTTCCGCGAGGCCGACAGGGCACGGTCCCGGCCGTCTTGAGGTCTCCATCGATGCCGCTGCTCGCGTCGTACACCGGCTCGCGAGCTGGCTGATGGGGCTGGTCGACGTGATCGCCGTCCGCGACGCCCTGATGGACACCGCCGACGGCTTCAGAGTGCAGGGGCAGCCTGACCGTGAAGCTCGCGCCCGGGTTGAGGTGGCGGATGGCGATCGTGCCGTGGGCTCGGTTCACGGCCTCCGCGACTAGGTGGAGACCGAGGCCGGAGTGGTTCGCCTTGCGGGTCACCCCTCGCGCGAACACCTCGGTGCCGCCGTCTGGTATGCCCGAGCCGTAGTCGCGCACGCGCCAGGTGGTCGTGGTCCGCGAGCTCGTGAACGACACGACGACCCGACGGCGTCCGCGCGGAAGGCCCGCCACTGCGTCGAGGGCGTTGTCGAGCAGGTTGCCGAGGATCGTGACCGCGCTGGCCTCGTCGACCGTGGGTGGAATCCGCTCGAGGCGGCTGCGATCGGTGATGCGGAGCTTCAGGCCTCGTTGCTCGGCCACGGCCGTCCGGGCGACGAGCAGTCCGCGGAGCGTCGGCTCGTGCACCCGCTCGGCGATCCGGCGCTGAACGAGCTCCCGGGTGGACTGAAGCGATGCCACGAGCCGGCGCGCATGGTCGTACTCGCCGATCGCGATCAGCCCGTCGAGCGTGTGCAGCCGGTTGGCGTGCTCGTGGCTCTGCTCCTCGAGCGTGCGGACGATGTGTTTGAGCGCCGCAAACTCCTGTCGCTGGCGATCGATCAGCCGAGCCGTTTGCAGCGCCGCTGCCGCGTGCCTGACGCTCACCTGGTTCGACGGAAGCATCCTGCTCGGCGTCGCCATCCGCCAGACCGGGCTGATGCCGACCTGGGTCGGACATCGCCCTGCCCGTCGTCACGTTGTTCGCGATCGTCGGCGCCGACTACGGCACGAGCGCGCTGATCGGCGCCTTCCAGATCGTGACCGGCCCGCGGATCGCCCGCGCCGCCGGGGCCCACACGGCCGTGCGCACGCTGGTCGCGACTCCCCGGGCGAACGTGCGATGAACCCTGTCCGCGCGGCGTGTCCGACCGCGACGGGCCCTCGGCGGCGCGGACCTCGAGCCGCCGAGGCACCGGCTGCGGGGGCGAGGCCAGAATCTGGCGTAGAGGCGGTCGTTGTAGCGCGACTCTCGCCGGTGCGGCTGGTGACCGGGACGAGGCCCTTCACGGTCATGGCGGCTGGACGATCCCGCCCGGGCTCGAAGGCCACCCGCCGGAACGGTGCGGCGGCGAACTGGACGAACGTCTGGTGCCGTCCCGGCCGTGGCGGTTACGTTCTCGTGGCTTTGGTGCGTCGATGCGGGAGAGTCGCTGGATGAGGCGGATCGCAGGAATGGCAGTCGTGGCGCTGTGCATGCTTGCCGGAGACGGTGTGGCCGCCGCCGCCAAGCGCCCCGATCTCGCGGTCAGCAAGCTCTCGGCGAACCCCATGACCGTCGTGACAGGCGGCACGGTCCGCGTCAAAGACACGGTCCGCAACCAGGGTAAGCGCCGGGCCAAGAAGACTCATGTCGCCTACTTCCTCTCCGAGGACGCCAGGAAGGGCAAGGGCGATCGCGTCGTCTCCGGGCGGCGGACCGTCAAGAAGCTGGTCGCCCGCAAGCGAGACAGGGGATCGCGCAGCGTGACCGTTCCTGCCGGTGTGCCGGCGGGCGCCTACCGGCTGATCGCCTGCGCGGACGCACGCGCCAAGGTCAAGGAGAGCAACGAGCGCAACAACTGCCGGGCGGCGAAGGGGACGTTCGCGATCCTCGCCGTCGGAAGCGACGCGCCGGCGCCCGTCCTACCCGCCGCTCCCGCCCCGGCTCCGTCCTCGCCCGTCACGCCGGCGCCCTCAGGCATCAGCTTCCCGCAGCAGCCGGACCCGCTCAAGGTCTCAGACGAAGTCGAATCGAGCGGCCGGACGCAGGCGATGTACCCGTTCGGCAGCGCGATGTCCGTGACCGGTGACGACGGGATCAAGTACACGCTGACGATGCCGAAGGACGCCCTGCTGAGCGCGACCGACGTCACGATGACGCCGGTCGCGAAGGTCAATGACGTCCCGTTCGCCAAGGACATCGTGGGCGCCGTCCGACTCGAGCCGCACGGCCTGCAGCTCCAGCAGCCGGCGACGCTCACCATCGAGCCTCCGGCTGGCACGCCGGTCGCCGAGCGCACGGCGTTCCTGTACCACCAGGATGGCCACGACTTCCACCTTTATCCGCTCGGCTCCGAGCCCACGCTCACCTTGCGCCTGATGCACTTCTCGACTCCCGGCGTCGGCCTCGCCACGCCGGCCGAGCGCGCGGCAGTCGTGGCCCATCCTCCGGCGAGAGCGGGCGCGCAGCTCGAGCAGGCGGCCGCGCAGGTTCCGGATCCGGGGACCGTGTTCCCGCCGTTCTACGACAGCGTCGTTCGGCCGAAGCTCCAGGCTGCCGAGACGAACGACGCCCTCGCCCGCGACGCGATCGCGGAGGGGCTCAACTGGGCGCGCAGCGCCGAGCTGATGGGCCTCGAGAACGACCCGGAGTATCTACGCCGGCGCGACGAGATGTACGACCGGATCGAGCGCGTCCTGCGCAATGCGGTCGAGAAGGCCTACGAGCGCTGCGTACGGGATCACGACCTCGAGCAGATCGTGCGCCTGGCGAGCCTGGCCAGGATCGCCGCCCTCATGGGCTTCGACCTCGGCGACGTCCAGGACAAACTGCTGCGCTGCACCAACTTCGAGCTGAGGTTCGACTCGCGGATCACGAGCACCGACGCCTGGACCGGCGACGAGGCGGGGCGCAGCTACCAGCTGGACGCGACCTGGCGGGTCCGGTCAACGGTCCCGATCGACATCACCGCGGTCGGATCCGCGCCGATCACCTGGGCCGCCTTCTCATACGAGAGCATCGACAACTACAACTGCGGCGAGAGCGGGATCTACACCATGCGCAAGCGTGACACGTCGCCGACGACGGAGGGAGCGCTAATGGCGATGCTGGCGCTCGACTTGAACCCCCGCGAGCTCGCCCCGGCGGGTCAGCCAGCGCCGACGCCGCCCGACGACTACCTGCGGCTGTTCTTCCAGACGGCGCCCAAGGAAACCTACCTCAACTGGAGCGAGGGCTGCACGACCGTGGCCGAGCACACCAGTCAGGAGTCCCACTGGAAGGGCCACTTCGACTCCTTCCACATCGACAACTTCCCGTTCAAGGTGGCGCTGGATCGGGGGGCACAGACCGGTGACCTGATCCACGCCGAGACCTGGGACCGCAGCCGCGGCGGCCGCGACTCCTCGGGCGCGGGCCGGTCCAGGGACACGGAGTTCACGACGCTCGACCTCTGGCACAAGCCCCTGCCCTAGCTTTCGCTGCGCCGGTCAGAGCGAGTTGGGCGCGGGGATCGACCAGCGTTGTCCCCCGCCGCCGAGGTCGGCGTCGTCCGATGCTCGTTCAACGGTGAAGTCGAGCGGGGACAACCGTCCGTCCGCGAAGAGACGCAGTCGTCCAGGTGCGGGTCGCCGGCGATGGCGCCGTCACACCACACGGGGTCGAATAAGTGGAAGGCGATCTCGACGATCGCCGAGGGCGACGTCACGCCTGCCGCCGAGTTCAACATCTGGATCGACCCCGAGGCGGCCGCGCGGGTCTTCGACAGCGGCATCGACCTCACGATGGTCGGTCTCGACGTGACGCACCGCGCTGATGACCGCCGAGCACGCCGAACGCCTGCGGGCGGCGGGCCGCGCAGGGACGATGGTTGCCGAGCTGTGGGACTTCTACCTGCGGTACCACCAGCGGGTGTACGGCTTCGAAGGCACGCCGGTGCACGACACGCTCGCCCTCGCCCACGTCATCCGAGGTGATCTGCTCCACACCGAGCACCGAAACGTCGTCGTCGAGTGCTCGTCTGAGCTCTGCAGGGGGCGCACGGTCGTCGACGTCTGGCGGGTCAGCGGCCGGGCGCCGAACGCGCACGTCGCCGTGGACGTCGATGCGAGCGCGTTCCTCGGGCTGCTGGTCGAGCGGATCGCGCAGCTCGGGTGACCGCAGTCAGGCCTGGGCGGATGGCAGGGCGCTGGCACGCGCGTCGTCTCCGAGGGTCGGCCTCCCGAACGCATCGGACTCCGCCGGTGGTCCACGTGACTCTCAACCCGGCCTGGCAGTCATGCTTGCTACCGGCGGCGGGGCACTCGGCAGTGTGCTTCGAGTCGGGACGCGCGCCGCGCGGCTTCACGATCCGCCGAACCGGGAGCGCTGTTGACCGCGACGGAGCTACTCGTCTGGGGCGTGGTGGTGCATCTGCTCGTCGACTGGCTGCTCCAGAATCGGTGGGTCGCCCAGAACAAGCACTCGCTGCGCCGCCCTGCGGGCTATGTTCACGCGGGGCTGCACGGAGTTGCGATGCTGCTCGTGTTCTCTCCTCCGGCGGCGCTCGCTATCGCTGTCGCACACCTGCTCATCGACACCCGTCGCCCGCTGATGTGGTGGGCCCGGGTGATGAGCCACGATGCCAGCCCACCGATGGCCCAGATCGTTCACGTTTGGCGCGATCAAGCTCTCCACGTGGGCGTCATCGCGGCCGTCGCGCTTCTCACGGGCTCGTGACTGTACGAGCCTTCGCGCTTGCGGTTGAAGCGGACGGTCATCGCCTGCGATCGAACGAGCCGTGTGGCCGCCCCCTCAGGGCCCACCGACTCAGGGCCGCGCCCGTACGGTGACGGCGATGGTGAAGGTCATCACGAGCAGGGCGACGGTGTTCGGCACCACAAGCGGCAGGTCGCGGCGGGCGACGCCGAGGCGACCCACAGCGCGAAGCCGACGAGGAGCACGCAGAAGTAGCCGATCGAGATGCCCTCCGACGAGCGCCGTCGCTGGATCTCCCGCACCTGCAGTAGGGGAGAAAGGGCCATGAGCATCGCCCATGTCGCAGCCAGGACGCCGAACGCTGTGGTCACCGTCGCACCTCCGGATCGTGACGAACGTGCGCTCGGTCGAGGCCACGCTCGCTCCCGCGAAAGCGAGAGGAGGAGCGCAAGCGTGACGGGCAGACACTACTCGGCTGTGGCCCATCGGAACCCGGTCGTCGCCGGCGTCGGGTCGAGCGGGCTGGTGGGCAGCGTCCGCGTGAGCTGCTCTCGGTTGTAGTCGGCGGGGGCGACGTCGTTCGGCGCGTCGGGGTGAAACAGCGACGCCAGGTACTGGATCTGGTGGCGCCCGGGTCCGAGCTCGTCGAAGCCGCCGCCGTACATGGGGATCCCGTCGGCTGCGCAGCGGTCGTAGACGTCGAGCAGCGTTCGCAGGGTGCCGAAGCGGACAGGCTTGACGTTGACCGCGCCTGGGCGGGGAGTGATCTGTTCGAGGTCGGCGAGCGAGCGCAGGTTCGCGTCCCAGGCGATCCGCTTGCGATGGGGCTTCAGGACGGTCCACGTGTCCGGTGTGATCGCGGGGTCTTCGATCCAGGCGTGCGGGAAGGCGTCCGCGAGCTGCCCGTAGAGCGGTGGGTCGGGCGGTTGCGCGGCGGACGAGTCGGGCGGGTACTGGGCCTTGAGGTCGAGCGTGTCGACGGCGCCCGTGGCGGCGATCTCGGCGATGAGCTCGTCGCTCCAGGCGGCGGTCGGCTCGAGCTTGAAGCGCAGCTCGGGGAAGCGTTCGAGCCGCTCGCGGATCGGCTCGGACGTCGGTGGGTCGGGCAGGCGCAGCGAGTTGACGAAGGTGACGGGTCGCGGCGAGCGCGCGAGCAGGCTTGCCAGCGAGCGCCCGGCCTGGCGCAGCGCGAGGTCGAGTGCCGCGCTTTCCAGCGCCCAGCGGCGAAACACGCGGCGCCGGCCGACGACGTCCCCGAGCCGCCCGCCGGTGATCAGTCCCAGCGCGAAGGCGAGGCCGTAGCCGGCGACGATCCATTCCAGCGTCGCCTCGCCTGCCCCGAGGTCCCGTCCGATGACCAGCAGCGCGAGCGTCGCGATCGTCGAGCCGATGAGATCGATCGCCGCGGCGAGCAGGAGGACGCCGAGAGCGATCCAGCGGCGCGAATCATCGGCGTCATACGGGCTCGCCGGCGGCTGGGGCTTTGGGTGTCGCCGTACCAGTCGCATCGCTCGCCTCCCAGAAGATTAGTTACCTTTACCAACGGTAGCTTAATCAACAGTAGTTCGCGCTACGGTTGTCCGCACTATGCTTCAGGGCGATGTCGTCTCCGATCGAGCGGCCACCCGCGTTGCTGAGCTCGCCCACCTACCTGACGAGCTGGGTGGCGAAGCGCGCGCGGGCCGATGTGCAGGTCGCGCTGGCCGAGCACGGGCTGGCCACGTCGGACTACGGCGTGCTCGTCGCGCTGGCGGACTTCGGCCCGCTGTCCCAGCAGCAGCTCGCCGACCGGCTCGACGCCGACAAGAGCCACGTCGTTCGCCTCATAGACCAGCTGGAACGGCGTGGCCTCGTCACGCGCGCGGCCGACCCGTCCGACCGGCGCCGCCACCGCATCGCCCTCACGGACGCCGGTGGCAGCGTCCTCCGCGCCGCGTCGCCCGCCACGAAGGAGATCGAGGCCGCGCAGCTGCAGGCGCTCTCGGCTTCCGAACGGCGCACCCTCGCCACGCTGCTCCAGCGCGTGCTCGCGTCCCAGGACAACGCCCGCGCCGGACAGGGGCGCCGGTAGCCCGGACCGGCCACGCAGGTCCTCCTCGCGTCACCTGTCGTACGGTGACGTGAGCGTAAAGTGTGTGGAGCCGGGAAGTGTTCGGCTTGATGCCCCCAACAGCGCCATCCACCTCGCGGGCTCGGCGCGCGTGGGACCTACGACGGCATCCGCGTCCAGGAGTCCCGCATCACGCGGCCGGCTTGGCCGCGCGGACCACCAGCGTGCCGCCGGCGCCGGAGGTGCGGATGTGCAGCCGCGGGGCGTCCGGGACGGGACCGCTGTCGGCGAGCGCGATCTCGCGGGTGCTGAACGGGCCGCCGCCGTCGACGTCGACGTGGATGCCGCGCGGGACGATCAGCGTGACGGTGCCGAAGAGGTTGCGGACGTGCAGTGTCGTCTGGGCGGACTGCAGCGTGGCGTGGCCGAGGTCGAGGGTGATGGTTCCGCACACGGACACGACGGACGAGCGCGCGGCGACCGTCCAGCGGCCGCGGCGCTCGAGCCGGGCGAACAGCGCCCGGTGGCGCGCCGGCACGTCCGAGGATCCGGTGGCCGCGGCGGGAAGGTCGGAGGTGAGCGCCTCCAGGTCGGCGAGCGTGCGCGCGAGCTCGGCTCGCTCGACACGGTCGGCGAACTCGTCGAGCGTCAGGCGGCCGGCGACGGCGGCGTCACGGAGCACGACGAGCGCACGCTCGCGGTCGGCGTCCGCTGCGCGAGTGCTCGGAAGCGGCGCGGGATCCATGGGGCAAGTATCGCGACGGCTAGGGCGTGTCGTCGATGAGGCGCGTCAGTGCCGCGCGGTGGATCTCGACGGCGTCAGGGCCGACGAGCACGAAGCGGACACGTTTCACTCGCTGCAGCCGCTGGGCGATGTCGGCGACCGCAGACAGCGCCACCACTGCGGCCTCCTCGATCGGGTAGCCGAACGCGCCCGTCGAGATGGCGGGGAACGCGACCGACTCCAGCCCCCGCTCGTCGGCCTGCTCGAGCGCGCGGCGATAGCAGGAGGCCAGCAGCCGGTCGGCGGGCTCGTCATGGCCGTAGACCGGTCCCAGGCAGTGGATGACCCACCGGTTCGGGAGCGCGTGGCCGCCCGTGATCACGCACTCGCCGGGGCGGATCGGCGCGAGCGGCCGGCACTCGTCGGCGAGTGCGGGCCCGGCGGCGCGGTGGATCGCGCCCGCGACGCCGCCGCCCGGCAGCAGCTCGGCGTTCGCGGCGTTGACGACGGCATCGAAGCCGGGCTGATCGGTGATGTCGCCCTCGACCAGATCGAGTGCGACACCGTGGAGTCTCGCTTGGAACGTCATGCGTCCTCCCGCCGTCGGCCGTCTGGGTCCGGCTATTGGAGCAGACGCGCAACGAAGCCGGCAAACGACGAGGTGAGGCGAACATGACGCGCACCGTCGAGGTTCCGGGGTACGAGGTCCAGGATCGGGTGAGCGTCGACCCGGCGCGGGCGGCGTTGCTGGTGATCGACATGCAGAACGACTTCGTCAAGGAGGGAGGGGCCCTGGTCGTGCCCGACGCGGCGGCGACGATCCCGCGGATCGCCGGCCTGCTCGAGCGCGCGCGGGCCGCCGGGATGCGCGTTGCCTTCAGCCAGGACTCGCACGACGAGGGCGACCCGGAGTGGCGGATCTGGGGCGAGCACGTGCGGCGCGGTACGTGGGGCTGGGAGATCGTCGACGAGCTGGCGCCCCGCGACGACGAGCCGGTGATCCAGAAGATCCGCTACGACGCGTTCTACGGGACCCACCTGGACCACTTCCTGCGGCTGTGGGGCATCGACACCGTGGTGATCTGCGGCACGGTGGCCAACATCTGCGTGCACTACACGGCGGCGAGCGCCGCTTTGCGCTGGTACGACGTGGTCGTCCCGCGCGACGCGGTGTCCGCGCTGGACCCGTTCGACCTGGAGTCCTCGCTGCGCCAGACCGCGTTCCTGTTCGCCGGTCGGGTCACGACGACCGACGCGCTGCAGGTCGGCGCCGCCGGTGGCGGCGGGTCCTAGCGACGTGGGCGCGCGGTATGGCGCACCGCCGTTCGGCATAGGCGTTGACCTCGACGGAAATCGCGGAGATCTCCGTACGTGCCCACTGCGCATCAAGCCCGATAGTCGCGCGCGACGAGGGCGGCGAACTCATCGACTCAAGCTCCGAGGAGCGCGTCGCGATCGTGCGTGCAGCACAGCGTCGACCGGTCGACTCGGACCTCGGGCGCGGACGTTCGCGGCGGGAGCAAAACCCAGCGACGGCCGTCACTGGGTCTGAGTATTGGAGTGCCCGCGACGCCCGAGGTCCGTCAGGCCGGCTGCCTAGGTCACAGCCGCAGGGACATCGTTGACCGCTCACTGTGTCGGATTGCCGCACGCACATCGTTTACCGAGGAGAGTGAGTGAGAGCGCG
>JBOGYU010000104.1:0-11725 GCA_050696935.1 Solirubrobacteraceae bacterium
GTCAACGCTTCACCGACGCCCTCACGAACGCCGACGCATGACTCGGGGCCACCGTGGATCGCTACTCCTTCAATGTCGGGCTCTCTCATCCCTTTCTCCATGCCGGTTTATCCCGGCGATTCTGTAGCCCCACTCGCGGGTCAGGCCGGGACCCGCCAGCACGTACGCCCGACGGAGCGTCGAGCCCTGCGCGACGTGCCCCGTGATCGCGTAGCCGTGCTGCATCGTCGGCTCGCCGTGCTCGCCACGCGCATACAGGAACCCGGGACTCAGCGGAATCCGGCGGCCGTCGCACTCGACTTCCACCTGGTTGCCACGCGGGTCGACCGTGGCGACGACGCCCCGGTCGCCGTTGTTGAGGCCGAGGCGGGAATCGTTGCGCCGGATCACCACCTGGTCGCCGGCGGCGAATGCGCCGCCCGGCAGGTTGATCTCGGCAGAGCCGAGTCGCCCCGCCCTCCGCATGCGCTCTCGAGCACGGGCGTTTAGGTCGGCGACGTCCGAGCGACGCGGGGCGATCATGAGGCTGTCGCGGACGTCGCCTCCCGCCCACCAGTCGGCGACGAGCCGCCCGCGGGCCTCCTCGGGCGTCGCCGAGATCCTCAGCCGCTCATGCTGGCGGTACAGGGCCAGCGCCCGTTCGGGCTCGCCCTCTCGAAGATGAGCGACCGCTTCGCGCTCCCAGGCCTCGACCTGGCGGCGGTTCTCCCGGAGCTCGATCGCCAGTCCTCGCTGGACCAGTCCGCGAAAGACGCCGCCGGCCTCGAGCTCGGGAAGTTGCCGATGATCGCCGACGAGCACAAGCTTGCCGCCGGAGACCTCGACGGGATGCATGAGCTGCGCCAGCTGCCGCGTCGAGACCTGTCCGGCCTCGTCCACCACAAGCACGCAGCGATCTGGAAGCCGGTCGCCCACGCGCAGCCGCCGAACCATGGCCGCGACGCTCGTGCTCGGGATCCCGCTCCCACGCTCGAGCTCCCGAGCGGCTCGACGAGCGATGGCGACACCCAGCACCGGAAATCCGCTCGCCGCTCATGCCTCGTGCGCGGCTGAGAGCGCGAACGTCTTCCCCGTGCCTGCCTTCCCGACGACCACGGCGACCGCGTCCCCGTCGCTCGTGAGGCGCTGGATCATCTCGCGCTGTTCGGTCGAGAGCTCTGGCCTCGCGGCGACGGCTCCCTCGATCGTCGCGCCAGCCGCGACCCCCACGCCGGAGCCGCGCCCCGCGAGCACCCTGTCGACGACGCGCTGTTCGACGGCCAGGTGAGCGAGGGTGCTGTAGCGGCGCTCCTCGCAGGCAACCGGCACCGCTCCTCCTTCGCGCCGCCGCCACGCGTCCCGCTGCAGCTCCATGTCAGGGCCAACGACAGGGACGACGTCAACTGAGGCCAGCAGCCGGTCCGCCGCGGACTCGAGCGTCCTCGTGCAGACGGACGCGCCGGGAGGCAGGTTCTCGCACAGCTTCGCCACAACGTCGCGCCGCGTGAAGGTCGGCCGGCTGTGGGTGAGCCCGTCCGAGCCGAGCAGCCCCCTAGAGATGCGCCGCCACGGTGCATCGGGCGACACGACCTGGCGAGCGAGCGCGGCGGCGAGGTCCTCAGGGGTGAAGCCACGCGCTCTCGCGCGCGACCACCACTCGCTTCGGAGCCTGGCGGGGTCGACGTGTCGATCCTTGCGCCGCCGCGTATCAAGCGCGGCCGCCTCCGCCGCCCGCGGTCCGCTTGCTCCGCGATCGGCGAGTGCGGTCTCGATCTCACGGCGCCTCTGGCTGAACTCACGGAGAACGGCCGGCGGGACGCCGGCCGCCTCGGCGATTCCTTCGCGCACGGGAGTCCACTCGATGGCGAGCGTCCTGGTCAGCTCGGAGCGAAGCACGGCTTGGTAGACGAGGCTGGCGGCGCGGGCGTGCGCGTAGAGCTGGCGGCCATCCAGGGCCGACCATCGACCGTCCGGGCCGCGGCCGAGGTTGGCGATGAGGGTGTGCGTGTGAAGCTGGGGATCGCCGGCACGAGACGTGCTGTGCCTGAAGGCTGCCGCGATGATGCCGTCCGCTCGCTCGACCACCGCGCCGGCGTGGCCTCGCCGGACGGCCGCGGCCGACCGCTCCACATTCCCGAGCGCCTGCCGGACCGCCTCGTCGTGCGCGCCGCGGACCGCGCTTCGCGTATCTGGATCGCCGAGACCGAACAGCACGCTCACAGTCTTCGGCGCCGAGAACGTCAGGTCGAAGCCGCCAACGCGAACCCGGCCGGGCGTATCACGCAGGTCGCTGTCGGTCGCCGGATGGCGCCCGGCGAGCACCCGCCGGAGGTCGGTCCCGCGCACGGTCCCGAGCAACCCGAGCCGGGTGTGCGGGATCCCGTGCCAGGTGCCGCGGGCACCGCCGCTCTCGGCGTAGTAGTCCTCGACGCCCGCGCCGACGCTGTCGACCACGTCGACCCGGGCCTCGGCCTGGTCGAGGTAGTACCGAGCCTGCCCGGCTGCCAGCTTTCCGATCGAGAGCACTCGTGTCCTCCGGTCCTCAAGCCGGTGTCGGACAGAATCGGGCCAAGCCGTGCACCAATTTGGTGCAGGGGTGTGCTCGGCAGTGGGCTTCAGGTGTTCTCGTCGCTACAGGACGATGCCGCGCATGCGTTCTCGCGCGCGTCGGACTCGTGAGGAGTCGCCGCTAGGACGTGCCAAGTGCGCGGCGACGAGTCGTTCCTCGACGGGAAGGATTGTCGGGGCGCGATGCGTGACGGTCGTCGAGCTGCGATCAGCGTTCGCGGGTCAGGAAACGCGAGCCGCGCGCGCGTCGGCCGACAGTACTTCCCAGGCACGGATACTGCCTACGCCGGCCTCGTGCGCCGCGATCACCCGATGGTGGCCATCGATTAAGTCGATCATGGCCAGATCACCGAGCCTTCGGGCATCAACCAGCACGGGTGCGACTCGTTCTGCGCCGTGATCCCGGAATTGGGCGATGTAGTCCCGCACGATGAACAAGCGTTCCTCCGCGTCGTTCCACGCCTCGACCGGTTCGCTGTGGAGCAGCATCGCCCGCTCGTAACTCCGGTCCTCCTCTATCAGAGCCTCGAAGAACTCGGGTAGGTCCTCGACCGCGAAGGCATCCAGCTCGCGTAGCGGTATCTCGATGAGTCGAAGCTGTAGTTCCGCGACGCCGAGTCCGTAGCGATCTCGCATGGCCCCGAGAACCGAGGCGTCGGCATGCCTCGCGAGCGAGAGTAACGACCGCGGAACCCGATCGAGGACGTTCGTGACGTCGCTCCAGTGAGCGAGCCAGCGACGAAGCCGCTCCCGGTCGTTGTCGTTGCGAGTTCGTGTTCGGTCTGGTGAGCTCTCGGCTGGCATGAACGCGGGAGTCGACCCGTATCCGCGGTGGAAGTTCTACCCGACTCGCTCGCCGGCGCCCTTATGGGTGGGCGGAGTGGTGGACGCCTTCGCAGACCTTGCAGACGAGATCGACTCCCGACGGAACAGCGGCGTCAAGAGCGATCAGGTCCTCGCTCGGCTGCGCCCCGCGCTCGAGACCCAAGGCTTCATCGTCGAGGCCAGCAAGGCGCAGGCTGACAAGATCCTTCGCCCCGTCCTGTTCGGCGAGAACGGCGAGACCCGCGTCGCCTACGAGGTGGACGCGTTCCACCCCGACCACGGCGTCGTTATCGAGATCGAGGCCGGCCGTGGCGCCGCGAATAACGCCGACTATCGCGACATCATGCGCGCCAGCCTGATGGTCGACGCTCGTTACCTGGTGCTCGCGATGATGCTCGCGTACGGAGGCGGCGGCACCGTGACGCGGAGCTACGAGCGGACGCGCAACCGCATCGACGCGATCTACGCCAGCGACCGCCTGCAGCTTCCCCTCGATGGTCTGCTCCTGGCTACTGAGCCGGGCCGCGGATGTGCCGTGCTCAGCCGCGGTCCATATGGTCCTTCCAGGGCCTGTGATCTATGTGTCACACTATGGACCCGATGCGCTCAGCAGAGATCATCAAGGCGCTAGGCCAGGGCGGCTTGTCGCAGGGCGAGCTTGCGGCTCGGGCCGGCGTGGCCCGGGAAACGCTGTCGCGCTGGGCCACGGGGGCGCAGACGCCCAGCATGGAAGCGCTCGAGCGCGTGGTGGCCGCGGCGGGCTCGCGGCTCGATGTCCGCCTACTACCTCCTGAATCCAAGCTCATCGAGCTCGTGCATGACCAACTGGACGTCGCGCCGACCGATCGCCTAAAGGCGCTGCTGAACGATGATTGGTCCTCCTGTCGCGACGCGCTGCGTGCGGCTGCCGCGGTCGCTGATCTGGCTGTCATGGTCGGGCCTGTCGGCGCCGCCCTTTCGGGTGCTCCGCAGCGCCCGGGTGACGGGCGCGTTGACCTGCTTGTGCCGCCCGAAGTTCAGGAGCACGCCGCCGACAGACTGCTCGCCGCCGATGCGCACCCGGACGGGTTCGAGGAGGCACCCGGAGGCGTCGAGCGTCGTGAGCGCTGGACCGCCGGCGACGGTCGGCTGACGCTTCGCTGGCATGCGACTGGCGTCCACGACGTGGCGGCTCTCCGAGACCGCGCCCGGCCCGTGATGCTGAACCGGGACGGCGTGGGACTTGTGCGCATCGCGCTTGTTGAGGATCTGGCCAACGTATGCGCGCACTCGCCCTGGAGCGAGGACGCTCTGTATCTCGAAGGGCTGCGCGCGGTGCTGGCCTCCGGTCGGTACTCCTCGCGCAGGCCGCGCAACGAGGTTCTCGAGCTGGCGTGAAGGAACCGGATGACCGCCACCGCGCGCTGTTGCGGGTCTTGGTGCGCCATGGCGTGCGATTCGTGCTCGTCGGCGGCGTGGCGCTTCAGCTGCGTGGGTTCTCCGGCGCCACGCGCGATGTCGACGTGACGATCGCCGCGGATGACCTCAACCGCCGGCACCTGGAAGCCGCGCTCGATGCCTTGCACGCGCGGCCGTACCTGGCGGGAGAGCGCGGCAGCGCGTACCACACGGACCTCGGCCAGCTGGAAGTGATGCGGTGGACCGACGGTGTCGGGGACTACGACGCGTGGGCCCGCCGTGCGACCGCTGTCGAGGTCGAGCCGGGCCTCAGCTTGCAGGTCGGTAGCGCTTCGGATCTCCTGTTGGCCAAGGAGAAGTCCGGTCGCCCAAAGGATCTGGAGACGCTGCCGAGGATCAGGGCCGAGCTACTGGCTGCCAGGACGCTTGACGAGGCGGACGTGCGAGGTCCCGTCGCCGAGCTCGCACGCGAGGTCGTGCCCGACCGTCGCGTCGAGGAGCTGCTAGGGCCGCGCCCAGCTGGTCGCCGTGAGCGCGGTCTGTGGGACCGGGGCGCGGCACTCGTCACCGAATACCGCGAACGCTGGGATCTGCCTGAGGATGGACCGCTGCTCGGCCTTCGCGCCGGCGCCCGGTAGCAACCAGGCGTTCGACCGCGAGGCCCTCGACCGTCAGCTCGCACGCATCAGCCGACTCCTCGACCGAGCGGTTGAGCAACCGAGCCTCGAGCCGTAGCTGGGCTCTGCTCGCCTCCCAAGGCCGACGCTACGACATCGGGCGATCCCAGCTGATCGCACGATCGTCCACGTCTGGTCTGGTCCGGGTGGGTTGGGGCCGGTCAGTTCACGCCGCGGTCGCCTGCTTGTCCTCAGAAGCGGCTTCAGGAGCAGGCGTCAACATCTGGAACCAGCGATGAACGCGATGAGATCGCGAGGCGGAATCGATGCCGCAGTCGAGCGGCAGCGTGCTGCACCAGTGCACGCGCGGGGATTTCCGGTCTACGAGTTCCTGGACAACGAGGCGCGCGGCGGGAACTCTGGCGCAGGATCGACGCCCCCAATGGCCAGCACCGGCCGACCTTCAATCTGTTCCCCGGCGAGCCCAGCCTCGCCCGCGCCGTCGTCGAGGAGTTTGCCGAGCGGGCCGCAGATACGAACGATGCGAGGGCGAATTCGGGCGCTTCGGCCACGCGCAGACGCAGCGAGGCAGTGGACGACCGCGACACGCCTCGGAAACCTCGTCGTCAACGGCACGGTCGTCGTCGGCACCCCACGCTCTCGTGGCGCAGGCGACGACGTCGTCCAGTCCGGCGCCGCGATCTAGAAAAGCGCCGAAGTAGCCGACAAACATGATTAGTGGACTCGGTCTTGCAAGTGCTGCCGTTGGCGCCATGGGCGCAAGCTGCGCTCAGCGGGCTGCTAGTCGCCGTGATGCTCGTGCGCTTCGCGGACTGGCTGCCGCGCAAGCTCATCAGCATCGGCATCAACTGGGCTCGCCTGTGGTCGAAGGTCAGTACGGGCGCGCGTTCTCCTACGCTCGCGATCCCGGATCGCCGGGCCGGATTCGACCGGCGCGCGGGGACCGACAGACGCACACGGCAGATACCGGTGCGAGTGGAACGTCGCTCCAGTCATGACCGGCGTAAGCATGGTCGTCGGCGTACTACGCCGGTGATCATGCTGTCGCCGTAGGGCGAATTCGGAGGTGCCGCGCGAAATCAGGGCTCGCCGGCCTCGGCAGCGTCGTGGTCCCATCGCCCGCCAAGAATCCGACGATCGCGCCAGTCGTGTTGGAATGCTGTTGTCCGAAGCTGCAACGCCTGCGACGAAGGCCATCCTTCCACATGGATCGAACACCGCCGATCGCCGTTCGGAGAGTTTCTTCGTGCCGAAGTCGGATTTCGTTGTCCGGTTCCCGGGTGCGGATCGCCCTACTTGACCTGGCACCACTTCGACCCGCCGTGGCGCGAGCGCGAGCACCACAGCTCCGACGGCATGGTGGCACTCTGCATCGCGCACCACGCACAGGCTGACGCGGGCGCGTTTACCCGCGAAGAGCTGCACCGGTTCAAGCGTGATGGGGTTCGCAGCACGTCCTTTCCCGCCGCGACGTTCAACTGGATGCGAGAAGACTTGATTGCCTTCGTCGGTGGCATCTTCTACGTCGACGTCGCGGTTGCTGTCCAAGTCGGGAGGTATCCGATCGTGTGGTTCACCGAGACGACGAGAACCGGGTGCTTGTGAACCTGCACCTCCCGTCGATGTCGGGCGAGCCTCGCCTCCGTATGGAGGACAACTTCTGGATCGAAACCGGGCAGCCGGAGGACCTTGAGTGCCCGCCCTCGGGCACGACGATTCGTGCCCGGTACGCGAACGGTGACCGCGTGTCGGTCCGCTTCCGAGAGATCGCCTCGAAGGAGGCATTCACCGCGCGCTATCCGCAGGACATCGTCCTGAACGCGGCGTTGTCTGAGGCGGGCAGTTCCAAGACACTCATGGATCTCGCGCTCGAAGTCGCCGTCTCGTTCCCGGTAGCCGTCGTCGAGATCGATCTAACGATCGCGGACACGCCCATCGAGTTGCGCGCAAGCGGGCCCGTGGTGAAAGGAATGCGCCGTGGCGGCACCTGGATCATGGACTCTCCGCTGGGTTACGTCGTGCGCGTCCCAGAGGACCACCCGTGGTCCGGGACGAGCGACTTCGAGAAACGCCTGTATGGGGACGGCGAGTAGACGGGCATGTAGACCGCCGCTCTCGTCCGTTCCGACGAAGTCGACGAACAGCCCTCGCGAAGGCGTGGCGCGACGACGGAGGGTGCTCCGGTCTCCGCGTTCCATGCGTCCGGCCTCTGTCGCTCCGGGTCGCCGGCCGGCCCTACGCGCTCTCGAGGCGCTCGAAGTAGGCGGCGGCGGCCGACGCGAAGACGAACCCGTCGAGCCGGTGCGCGAGGCCTCGCTGGACGAGCTCGCGGATGGCTACGAGGACGTTGTCGCGGTCGGCGAAGTCGATGGGATCCGGGGCGATGTGGCGGACGACCTCAGCGACCGACAGAAGGCCGGGATGATGCTCGAGCAGCACCCCGAGCACGGCCTGTTCGAGCGCGCTCATAGTCCCGTGGGCCACAGGTGCTCGAAGTACCTGGCCGCGTGGCTGGCGAAGACGGTGTCCTCGCGGCGGTGCGCGAGTCCGACCGCAGACAGCGATGCGACCGCGACGACGATGTCATCGCGCCCAAGCTCCAGCACGGCGCAGAACGTGTCGATCTGGTCGCCCGTCGTCGGCGGGTCGACGACGAGCTCCAGGAGCACGAGCTTCTGCGCTTCGTAGGCGGGGCTGTCCGGATCGGGCAGCTCGCTTAGCGCCCGTTCGTTACGGTGCGAATGCATGGGAGGCATCCCCTCCTGTGCCGGCCCCGGGGACGTTCCAGCGTCGCCCGGGGCACCTCGTATGGGTTCCTTACGCGGGTAGCGGGGGCCCGAGGAAACTCGCCCCCTGCTCGACCGTATCCGGGAGCGGCAGGCGAGCTGCCGGGGAACTGAGAGGGAACATGCTCGTCACCACGGCCGGCTCGCGCCCGGACAACCGAGGCGCAGAAACGGCGCCGCAGAGCCAAATCACGGTCCCGCGGTGACCGCCCGCGACCCCCAGGAACTGGATCGCACCCAGGAGGTCAGGGGTTCGAGTCCCCTTAGCTCCATCGAGACGAAGCCCCTGCACCTGCGGGGTTTTGGCCGTTTCGGGGATCGCCGCGAATCGCCGGTAATCGCGCTCCATTTCAGGCACTAGTGCCTGTAATCGCGGCGATAGCCGCGGATTGCCGCGGATTCACGGCGATTGAGCTTGTCCCGCTCGTTGTAGAAGTTGAGGCGGCGGTCCTCCCGCCTCGTCCGCTGCTGCTGGCAGCGTGACGGGTGAGTGAAGAGTCCATCCGAGACAGGAGGAACCGCCGTGAAGAGGAAGCTACACGCCGTCGAGGTCGCCACGCCGGAGGAGGCGCGGGTCCCGTTGCCGGACGAGGTTCAGCTGCGGCTGGGTGAGATCGCCGACGTCGCCACGGAGGGGCTGCTCGCGCTGGCCTCCGCCGCGGGGCTGGCGGTGCTGCACGAGTGCATGGAGCACGAGGTCGAGGTGGTCGTCGGCCCGAAGGGCCGCCACGACGTCGGCCGGGAGTCCAAGCGCCACGGGCACACGCCCGGGGAGGTCACGCTCGGCGGCCGGCGCGTGCCGATCAGCCGCCCGCGCGTGAGGACGGCCGACGACCGGGCGGAGGTCGAGCTTGAGAGCTACCGGGAGTTCGGCTCGCGTGACCCGCTCGAGCGGGTCGCTCTGGAACGGATGCTCGCCGGCGTCTCGACGCGCCGCTCGCGGCGCGTCGCGGAGCCGGTCGGTGCCGAGGTCGAGCAGCAGGCGCGCTCGACGTCGAAGTCGGCGGTGTCGCGCGCGTTCGTCGGGAAGACAGGCGCGGCGCTCGACGAGCTGCTCGCGCGCGACCTGAGCGGGGTCGAGCTCGCCGTGGTGATGATCGACGGGATCGAGCTCGCCGGGATGACGCACGTCGTCGCGCTCGGGATCACCGCGGACGGCACGAAGGTGCCGCTGTCGCTCAGGGAGGGCTCGACCGAGAACGCGACCGTCGCGACCGCGCTGCTCTCAGACCTCGTCGACCGCGGCCTGCGCCTGCACGAGCAGCAGCTGTTCGTGCTCGACGGCGCCAAGGCGTTGCGCAAGGCCGTCCGCGACGTCGCCGGCACCAGGGTGCCCGTGCAGCGCTGCCAACGGCACTATGCCGACTTGCGCGTTATGCCGACTCGCGTGAGAACGTCCTGCTCAGGGCGGGGTTCGCGTCGATCTTGTCGGCATAATCACAGCGCGTGGAGGAATGCGAGGATGCGGTCGGTGGGCTGGTAGCGGCCGGGCTTGGCGTCCGGGGGCGTCGTGCGGTCGAGGGCTTTCTGCTTGATCGCGAGGTCGGCGTGCAGGTAGATGCGGGTGGTCTGGATCTGCTCGTGGCCGAGCCAGAGCGCGATCACGGTGGTGTCGACGCCGGCGTGCAGCAGGCGCATCGCGGTCGTGTGGCGCAGCACGTGTGGCGTGATCGTCTTGGCGGCCAGCGACGGGCATGCCGCGACGGCGGTGGCGGCGTGTTTGGTCAGGCGGCGCTCGAGCGCGTCGCGGGTCAGCGGGCGGCCGGTGCTGGTGGCGAACAGCGGATCGTCAGGCTGGCCGTCGCGCCCGCGGGTCCAGGCGCGCATGACCGCGACGGTCTGCTTGGTCAGCGGCGTGATGCGCTGCTTGCGGCCCTTGCCCAGGCAGGTGACGTGTGCGCCGGTGCCGAGCCGCAGGTCGCCGCAGGTCAGGCCGATCAGCTCGCTGGCGCGTAGCCCGGTCTGAGCAGCGAGCAGGATCAGGGCGTGGTCGCGGCGACCGATCCACGTCGACTGGTCGGGGGCGTCCAGCAGCGCCTTGAGCTCGTGGTCGGTGAGGAACGTGACGAGCGCCTGATCGGTGCGCTTGGTCGGGATCGCCAGGACGCGTTGGATCGTGGCGGCGTGCTCGGGGTGTTTGAGCGCCGCGTAGCGGAACAGCGAGCGGATCGCGGCCAGCCGCGAGTTGCGGGTGCGGATCGCGTTGCCGCGCTCCTGCTCGAGGTGATCCAGGAACGCCCCGATCAACGGCGCCGCAAGGTCGTCGATGTCGAGGTCGCTCGGGCCCTTTGAAGTTTGCGCGGCGGCGAACGTGACCAGCAGGCGGATCGTGTCGCGGTAGGCGGCGATCGTGTGCGCGCTGGCCTGCTTCTGGCCGATGAGGCGGTCGGTGAAGAACGCCTGCAAGGTGGGTGCGAGCAGACTCATCGCGCACCGTCCTCAGTGAACTCGAGGCGCTCAGCGGCGAGCGCGAGCAGCTCCGGGGCGGCCTGCAGGTACCAGTATGTGGATCCGGGGTTGACGTGCCCGAGGTAGGTGCACAGCAGCGCGATCCGGGCCTGGATGTGCTCACCGTCGCCGCCATCGTCGCGGTAGGCGTCAAGCAGCGTGTTGACCGCGAAGGCATGTCGGAGGTCGTGCGGCCTGGGCCGGCAGGCCGTCGAGCGGGCCGTCAGGCCGGCATGCGTGACGATCCGCTTGAACGCCAGATGCACGTTGCAGTAGGTCAACCGCGTCCCGACGGCAGACGTGAACACCGCGTCGGTCGGCTCGGCCGGGATCGGCCGGTCGCCGCGGCGCAGGTAGGCGCGCAGCGCCGCGGTCGTCGTCGCATCAACCGGGAGCTGGCGGGACTTGCCGAACTTGCTCTCGATCACGGTCAGCGTGTTGCGCTGGTGGTCGATGTCGCCCCGGTTCAGGCGGATCGCCTCACCGATCCGCATCCCCGTGACCGCCAGCAGCCCGATCAGCGCGCGCATCGTCGCGGCGCGGTGCGGCGTCGGGATGACGTCCGAACTCTCCATCAACGCCCGGATCTCGGCGTCCGTGTAGAGGTAGGGGACCGCGCGCCGCGGCCGCTGCGGCAGCAAGTCCTTCGGGACGATCTCGTGAGCCGGATCGAGCGCGTGGAGATGCGCGGCGAAGCCGCGCACGACCGACAGCCGGTGGGCGTGCCAGTTGGAACCGGACGCCGACGGCAGCGTCGCCCACGCAAGTGCCGAGGCGGCGGTGACTGTCTGCTCGCCACGCTCGTTCATCCACGTGGTGAACTGAGCCAGCAGCTTCTCCGCGCGCGCGAGCCGGTAGCCCAGCGCGCGGCGCACCGCCAGATACCCCGCGAGGCGCTCCTCCAGGCCGGTCACGACCGACTCCCGGCCTCGGGCCACGGCCGCGCGAGGCCGCGCAGCGCGTCGCGGTCGACCGCTGAGGTAGGCCAGAGGCGCGGTGGCGGTGGTGCTCCGTTTCCTCTGGCCCCCTCCCGAACCCGGCGTGAACCTTTCAGCTCACCGGGCTCTCCAGTGACTATTCCGT
>JBOGYU010000105.1:0-11628 GCA_050696935.1 Solirubrobacteraceae bacterium
CCGCCGGGCACCGACAGCGCCACCGGTCCCGACCGCCACGTGGATCAACAAGCCCACGACGACCGAGGAGGCCGCTCACTAAAAACCGACACGAAGTGTCTCACCGGGCTTGACAGGCTCCGCCCGGAGATCAGGCGTGGTCGGCCAGTCGCTCAACGAGCTCTCGTGGCGTGATGACCGCCACGCCGATGTCCTCAAGCTCGAGCAGATCGCGGTCGCCTGTCATGAGTGCATCGACAAGAGCTGCTCGGGCGAGCGCGACGAGATAGTCGTCGTCAGGATCTCGGCAGACAGCCGGGTAGGGCGGCGGAGGGTCCTCCGCCAGCGTCATGACGCCTACGAGGTCGGCCACGAACCGACGAGCCTCGTCGATCGAGACGTAGCGCCGAAGCCGGTCGCGCCCCAGAACCGCGGCGACCTCCCCAAGCAGCGCGGGACAGCCGACGACCTCGATTCGCGCGTCGAGCAGCGCGTCGAACGCGCGCACCGAGGGCGCGGCGGGGTCGCTGGCGAGCGCTGCGGACACGAGGACGTTCGCGTCGAGAACGACGCGGATCACGCGGCACGCGGACCGCGCTCGCCGCGGACCGCTTTCAGTTCCTCGCTGACGAGACGCATGGCCGCGTCCCCGTCAAGGTCGCTGCGACCGCGGATCCGGCCAACCAGCACGCGCAGATCCGCCGCGCGCAGCGCACGCCCGACGATCTCACCCTCGCTCACGTGCCCCGCGGCAGCGTGCTCGCGCAGCATGGCCGCCACTTCAGCGTCCAGCTCGACGGTAACTGGCTCGCGCTCGGGCATCCTAAAAGGCGTACCCGCGGACGCGACCCGGCAACGACGCTCGGCATGTAGGAGGCGGGCACCCGGCGCCCGCGCTTCGCGGATCAACCCCTCACCGCCGGACGGACGGAGGCACGCCATGCAACGCGGGCAGATCTTCGAGCTCAGGACCACGGGACCCGGCGGGCAGCGCCTGTGGGCCCATCGCTACCGCCTCGACGGACGCGGCTCGCGACGGATCCAGCGCGGCGGGTACGTCACCGCCGACGACGCGCAAGAAGCCCTGCAGCAGGCGCTGACCGCCGCGCAACGCCGCAAGGGGCGCGTCCGCGTCACGCTCGCCGAGGAGTACTCGCCCAGCACGACGGCGAGCCCGAGACGACGGCCAAGCCGCGCTGGCTGCTCACCAAGTCAACGGCGGCGTTCGGCTCGACGCCGCTGACCGAGCTCGACGCCACGCGAGATCGCCGCCTGGCGGATGACGGTTCCGGCCGGACACCGCTTCGAAGCCACCCAGGCCCTGCGGCAGACGCTCACGCGAGCCGTCGAGTGGGGTCTCATCGACACCAACCCGAGCAAGACTGGCGTCGACAACCCGCAGCCGCCGCGCCGCGAGATGCACCCCTTCGACACGCAAGCCGAGCTCGACGCCCTCGCCGCCGAGCTCGGACCCATCTACGGGACGATGATCCTGTTCGCCGCCGCCACCGGCCTGCGCCCCGGCGAATGGATCGCGCTCGAGCACCGCGACATCGACCTCGACAACCGCCTCGTCCACGTCCACCGAGCCTTTCGCGTCAACCGCCTCAAAGCCACCAAGACCAACGCGGCGCGCGCCGTGCCGCTGGAGCGATCCGCGCTCGACGCGCCGGACTCGGCACCTACGAGCTCTCGCGCTACATGGGCACCAGCCTCATCAACATCGACCGCACCTACGGCCACCTCGCCCGGGACACCCACCAGTATGCCCTCCAGCTGCTCGACGGCTACAACAGCGGCTGCCGCGACGTGGACGCTGGTGGACGTTCCGTGGACGTCGACACCCCATTCACGTCGACCGACGCCCCGGCGAAGGCTGCCTGATAGCAGCGGATTCGCAGAGAGCCCTCTGCCGGACTCGAACCGGCGACCCCTTCCTTACCATCATCGTCGCGATGACTGACGCAGAGCCAAAGTACCTGCACACGCACGCCAACGGACGCGCTGTAATTGGCCGCACCGATCGGCGCGTCTGTGCACCTTGCGCTCGTGTCCCAGGGTGAGATCGAGCACGCATGCGCGGTTTCCGACGCCGCGCTCGCCAGCAGCGATCGGCTCTCCTCAAGCCGCGTCACGCAGCTCCTTCACGCGCTCCACACCCAACTCACGCCGCACGCGTCAGCGCCCAGCGTCGAGCCCGTTGTCCGATCGCTCTCGACCGCCCTCAGCACACGCGCGCACACGCGCGTACTGCTCGACGCCGCCGGGAATCCCGGGAGCTAGAGACATGGCGGCACACGATAAGAAGCTCTACGAACGCGACCCCGACGCCTGGAACGCCTATCTCGCCGAGGGCAACGCCCGCCAGCCCCGAAAGCGCGTCGCCGCTGACGTGATCGTCCGCGACCAGGACGAGCAGCTCCTGCTCGTAAACCCGAACTACAAGCCCGATTGGGACCTACCCGGCGGCATGGCTGAGGCTAACGAGCCCCCAATCGACGCCGCCGCGCGCGAGTTACGCGAAGAACTCGGCCTGAACATCGAGATTGGCCCGCTCCTCTGCGTCGACTGGATTACACCACACGGACCATGGGACGACACAATCGTGTTCGTCTTCGACGGCGGCGCCCTCGCTGCGGCCACAATCGACACGCTCCAGATCACCGACCACGAGCTCTCCGGTTTCCGCTTCTGCGCCCACGACGAGGCCGCAGAACTGCTGCGCCCCTACGTCTGGCAACGCACGGAGAATGCACTCGACGCAATGAAGAGCGGGCGAGCGCACTACCTCCACCGCGGCATCTCAGCCGCGAGTCCCGGTGTTGAGCGCTGCCGAGGTTGGGCATGGTGGCGCTGCTTTGGATGGGCATCGAGGAGTGGGGTACGAAAGAAGAAGTACGCCGCTCAGGGGGCCGGGGTCGCGGTCCATAGCTGGGCCGGACGCCCGCCGGTGGCGATCTGGGTGACGGTCGCTCGGCCGGCGGCGTGGAGGGCGCGGAGCGCGTGCTCGATCTGGCCGGCGGGCTGGTTGTGCTTGAGCGTGTCGTTGATCTGGCTGCGGGTCAGGCCGGTCGGGCTGGCTCGCAGGGCGGCGTGGATCTGTTCGGCGAGCGGCTGGCCGGTCGCGCCTTGGAGCGCCCAGGCGGCGGAGCGGGCGGCGTAGTCGTGGAGCGCGAGCGCGGCTTGGAGGTGCGGCGGGCCGATGTGCGGTTTGCCGTCGGCGAGGGCGTAGAGGAGCGCGAGGCGGATCGTGTGCGCTTCGGCGCGAGCGGTGATCTGGCCGACGGTCCCGTCGTGGGGTTGGGCGAGCTGGCGGTAGGCATCGTGCCAGAGCTCGCGGGCGTCGCGGTGGAGGTCGAGGTGGCCGGCGGTCTGGGCGTGCTTGAGGGCTGCGGCGAGCTGGCGGGTGAGGCCGGTGCCGTGGAGCGGGTCGCGGTGGCCGCCTTCGGGGAGCAGGCGTTGGCGGCGGCAGGCGATGATCAGGATGCGGTTGAGGTAGCCGTTTGAGAGCTCGAGCGTGGTGGTGTGGCGGCGCAACTCGGCCTGGGTGATGTGGCCGATCAGCGCGACGTGCGCGCCGGTGGCGCGTGCGGGGGCGGTGCGGGTCAGGATCGCCAGCGGCCGGCCGTCCCAGGCCGAGCGCAGCGTCGGCGAGAGCGTCGAGATCTCGCGGGCGGATGCCTTGAGCACGCTCGCGAACTCGGGCTCGATCACCAGCAGCCGCCGGTCGCCGGGGCCGGGGTCCTGGGCGGTCGGGTCGCGGACGGCCCAGATCAGTCCCTCACCGGAGGACAGGCCGGTCAGGATCCGCTGCTCGAGCGACGGGTCGATGGCGGCGATCAGGCGCCGGACGTGATCCCAGGAGGAGCCCTTGCGCGCCTTGCTGCTGTCGCCGGTCAGCAGCATGAACTCGTTGGGGTGATGGCGGGTCGCCTCGACGGTGAAGTAGGCGCCGCGGCCGACGGCGGCATCCAAGCGAGTCGGTCGACCTGCTCTATATCGACCCGCCTTTCTTTTCGCAACAGACTTACAACGTGCTATTCGGCGACCAGAACGAACTGCGGTCGTTCAAGGACATCTGGGAGGGCGGGTTGAACGGCTATCTCGTCTGGCTGAATGCGAGGCTGTACGAGATGAAGCGACTGCTCAAGAAGACAGGCACGCTTCTGGTTCACCTCGACTGGCATGCCAGCCATTACGTAAAAG
This sequence comes from Solirubrobacteraceae bacterium, assembly GCA_050696935.1. GTDB lineage: Bacteria > Actinomycetota > Thermoleophilia > Solirubrobacterales > Solirubrobacteraceae > DASSUW01. The sequence goes on from JBOGYU010000105.1 coordinate 4,186, forward strand.
TCGAACTCGACAAGATCTTCGGCTACGGCCAATTCGTGAACGAGATCATCTGGTACTACACGGGCGCAGGGGTGCCAAAGGATCGCTTCGCGCGACGGCATGACACGATTCTCTGGTACTCGCGTGGGAAGACTTGGACGTTCAACGCGGATCCGCTTCGGATCGAGTACGCACCGGCCACCCAGGAGCGTTTCTCCCACTATATCGGCAACGTCCGAAAGGGAGGCGATTTTGGAGTCCAGGAGCTACACCCGCTTGGGAAGCATCCCGACGACGTTCTTCAGGTCTCTATTGTCGCACCGTCCGCGAAGGAGCGGATCGGCTACCCGACTCAGAAGCCCGAAGCGCTGCTGCGTAAGCTCATACTTGGCCTAAGCAGCGAGGGAAGCGTAGTGGCTGATTTCTTTTGCGGCGGCGGGACCACTCCCACGGTCGCACAGCAACTCGGTCGCCGCTGGATTGCGTGCGACATCTCACGCGTGGCCGTCAGCATCACGGCAGATCGCATCGCGAAGGTCATCGAACAGCAGCAGAACGAGGTGACTGCAACCGGCCAGTCGATCACCGTCCCTGACTTCCACCTTGCCCACTGGGGAATCTACGAGGTCGCGGGGCTCGCGACGATGCACGATGACGAGTTCCGCGAGTTCGTGCTAGCGGCGTTCGAGGCGCGGCCGGAGTCGACTGGGTCTGTGATCCACGGTTACAAGGGCGCTGAGCCAATACACGTCGGCTCGCCGGACCCGGAGAAGCCGATTCGCAAGGAGCAGGTCGCGGAGTTCGCGAACGCGGTCCTCAAGCGGCGCGGCTCGGCCGGTAACGGGACGATGATCGCCTGGGCGTTCACCGAGTCGGCGCGGACCATCGCCCAGCGGATCGCCGCACAGCAGAAGCTCAAGCTTCAGTTCGTGAAGATCCGACTGCTGCCGCTTGAGTCGCCCGAGTTCGCAGCGCATGTCACCTCGAAGGCCGAGCGGTATTCAGACCTCCTCTCGTTCGTGCTGCCGCCCTCGATTCGCTGCAAACACGAGCGGATCGGACGGCGTCGCTACCGCTTCGACGTTCCGAATCGGTGGCGCTCAACTCCGGCGCAAGGATCGTCAATGTGCAGTGGGACTTCGACTACGGCGACTACTTCACCTCGACCTCCGGGTTCGAGATGAAGCGCAAGAAAAGTGGCGAGCCCGAACTAGCCGTCGAGTATCAGTTCCCGGCGAGCGGGCAGCGCCAGATCGCGATCCGGCTGCAGGACGACCTCGGCGGCGAAGCGATCCATCGCGAAACGCTTGAGGTGAGCTGATGCGAAACGCCTTCGCGCCATACGAGAAGCAGTTCCACGATTGGGCGAGCGACGCCGCCTATCCCGGCGTAAGGCCTGAGACGAGCGAATTCCTCGACCACGTTCTAGACCCGGACCGCCAGCGACCCTTCTGGCCAGGCCAGCGCGAAGGACTGTTGCGCGGCATCTATGCCTACGAAATCCTCGACAAGCGCAACCTGCTCCTCAACATCGTGACGGGAGGCGGGAAGACCGCGATCATCGCCGGCTGCATCGCGTGGCTTCGCTGGGTCCACGGAGTTCGTTCGTTCCTCGTCTTGTGCCCGAACACGATCGTCCGCGACCGCCTTCGCGACGACCTCGAGGCCGCGAAGGTCTTTCACGAGTTCCAACTCTTTCCCACGCTGCACTCGCACTACGTTAATGAGCTTGGCCTCCATGTTCTGGAACCCGGTTCCGTACCGCAAGGGGTACTGGAGTCGGGCGTCGTCCTCGCCAACGTTCAGCAGCTTTACGGCAAGGGAGCGAACGAGAAGCTGGCCTACATCCTCAACTTTCTAGGCGAGCTAGCGGTGTTCAACGACGAGGCTCACAACACGCCGGCGCCCGAGTACACAGACGTACTCAAGGCGCTGTCCGCCGCAAGTATTCAGGCTCGATACGACCGCGACCCCGGATCGCGCCGACGGCCAGGAGCCCGACTCGGAGATGATCTACGAGTACGGCATCCCTGCCGCACTCGATGACGGCATCATCAAATCGACCGTGGTCTACCAACCGGATATCGAGTCGGTTGAACTCACCTACACGGATCCCGACACAGGCGAGAAGGCGTCGGTCGAGGAGATCGACTGGGAGGCGATCGACGAACGCCGGGTGAGGTCGACGAAGTGGGTCACCGACCCCGAGCCGCGCCGCAAGCAGCTGCGGATCGCGCTCGCACGACTCGACGAGCAAAGGAAACGCGCGAAGGATAGATACAAGCCCGTCCTGTTCGTCGTCTCGATCGGCATCACCGACGCCAAGGAGACCCAGCTAGAACTCCAGCGCACTTTCGGCATCAAGACGCTGGTCGTGACGGAGGAGTCGAGTGAGGAGGATCGGCGTGAGGCGCTGCAGCTCGGCCACCCCGACAGCCCCTACGAGGCCGTAGTGAGCGTGCTGATGCTTCGCGAGGGTTGGGACGTCCCAGAAGTGGGCGTAATCGCGCTCCTGCGGAAGTTTTCCTCGCGCGTCTACGGCCAGCAGGTCATCGGCCGTGGGCTGCGAAAGGTGATCCGCAAGGCTGGCGAACGCGAGATTCTCTGCGCCGTTGACCATCCGAAACTCGACCATGGCTGGCTTTGGGACCTGGTGCGCGCCAAAGTCAAGAGAGGGGTGAAACCCGGCCAGGAGTTCGACCCTGAAGTTGATCTGCCAGAGCCCGTGGCGCCGGAGGAGGCGGAGCTAGTCCGGCCTGACAAGCTCATCGAGATCCCGGAGCCCGAGGACGCAGGCGACGAAGGCTTCGACTTCACGGACCTCCTCGACCAGGTACCGGACGAAGAGCAGGCGCGCAAGGATTGGCCCGAGCAGCTCGCTGCTATGACGTACGCCCACGATGCGGTGGAGATCACCAAAGTCGTCTTGAAGGGTGTGAAGTCGATCAGCCTCGACCCATCAGGGTTCGTGAAACTGAAAGCGGATATGACGGGCGAGAACGGCGCCGAGGTAATCCCCGAGATCAGCGAGGAGGATTTGCCACCTATAGACCGACTGGGCGACCAACTCAAACACGACGTGCGGTCCCTGGTCGAGGAGCTCCTGTTCGAAAAGGGCTTCGCCGGCACGCACAAGAGCGACCTCTACCGCGTGGTCATGGATCACGTCGACGACAAGTTGCTCGAGAGTAAGGGCCTTGCGGGCAGCACCAAGTTCAGGCTGCTGTACGCGATCCACAAACTGCCCGAGGTGCGAGATGCGTTCATGCGCCCAGGCATCGTCGCCGGCATCGTGAAGTTCCCTCTCGCACGGGAGCTGGCGACGTGAATCCCGGTGTGGCGCACGGGCGTTTCGAGGAGCCAACAAAGAGTGCCTACTCGTTCGAAAGCTACGACGGTGAGTGGGAGCGGGAGTACATGCAAGAGCTAGAAGCCGATCCTGAAGTCGATGCCTGGACCAAGCGCCACAAGATCCGCATCCCGTACATCGATCCGCACAACCGTAAGCGCGAATACCGCCCCGATTTCCTCGTGCGCCTCGACACCGGCCAACTCCAGCTGCATGAGGTAAAGGGCGGGCACCTCATAGAAAACCCGGATACGAAAAAGAAGTTCGAAGCCGCGAAGGCGTGGTGCGTCGCCCGCGGTATCGAATGGGTCGTGGTGACGAAATAGGCGAGCTACGCCGCGAACAGCGTGCCCTGCCCGGGCCGGTCGGCGATCGGCTCGGGACGCCGCTCCTTCAGCGGCACCAGCTCCGAGTCCTCCCGCACCTCGCCGTAGTGGGCAGTAATGAGCAGGTGTGCCGCGCACCCGGTTCCATCCGGACACCTGATTAGACCCATGGAGGTCGATGATGTCGGGAGTCATGGAGGCCGGGATGGACGGCAGCGAGGGGTCGCGCTCCGGCGCGCCGGACGGTCGCCCGGAGGGCGGCCGGGAGGTGCGCTGGAGCGCGCGCCGCAAGGAGGGGGTGGTGCTGCGCCTGCTGCGCGGCGAGTCCCTGGACGCGCTGGCGCGCGAGCACCGCGTGGCGGCCGGGACGATCAGCGGCTGGCGTGAGGAGTTCCTGGCCGCCGGCCGCGAGGGCCTGAAGAGCAGGCCGCGCCCGGAGGAGGACCGCCGGCTGGTCCAGGCGCAGCGCAAGATCGGCGAGCTGTCGATGGACCTGGACATCCTCAGGGCGCTCACCGAGGAGATCGACCGGCGCCCTCGCCGGCCGAGGCGCTGAACGTCGCAAGACGGCTGGAGCTCCCGTTGGCCCGGGTCTGCCGGGTCGCGGGGGTCTCCAGGTCGGCGGCGTGCGAGCAACGCCGCCGACGCAGCGCCCCGGAGTCCCGTGCTCCTGTCCGCCGCCGTGGGCGCGATGTCCGATCGCGAGCTGCTTCAGGCGATCCGCCGCGAGATCGCCGAGTCGCCGTTCGTCGGCGAGGGTCACCGCAAGATCCGCGCCCGGCTGGCGCTGCGGGGCGTCCACACCTCGGGCAAGCGCGTGCTGCGCCTCACCAGGGGAGCGGGGCTGCTGGCGCCGACGCCGCAGGTGCGCAAGCGCTCCAAGCGCCTGCACGACGGCAAGATCACCGTCGAGGTCCCCGACACGCTGTGGGCGACCGACGCCACCGAGGGCCACACCCGCCACGACGGGCGCTGCGCGGTGTTCGCGATCATCGACCACGCCTCCGGCGAGGCGTGGGTCGACGCCGCAGCCAGGATGGACCGCTGGGCCGCCGCCGACCTGCTGCGCGAGGTCACCACCGAGCGCTTCGGCTCGGTCGAGCAGGCCGTCGCCGCCGGCCTGGCGCTGCGCTACGACGGCGGGCCGTGCTTCCGCTCCGATCACTACCAGGCCGAGATCGACCACCTCGGCATCGCCCGCAGCCCGGCCTTCCACTACGAGCCCGAGACCAACGGCTGCGTCGAGAAGTTCATCCAGACGCTCAAGGAACAGGTGCTCTGGATCGAGCGCTTCGACACGCTCGAGCAGCTGCGCGCCCGCATCCGCCGCTTCGCCGCCGACTACAACCAGCACTGGCTACTCGAACGCCACGGCTACCGCACCCCCGCCCAGGCCAGCCAGCGCCTCCGTCAGGCCGCGATGGCATGATCGTCACGTTCACCACCCAAGTGTCCGGTGAACCGGGTCCGGCGCAGGTGTCGCGCGACGAAGGTTGCCGCGCCGCCCGCATAGGTACGCAGCTCGGCACCTGCGAATATCATCGGCACGTAGCGGTTGAGGAAGCGCTCCCGCTCGGCCCGATTCTGAGGAACTGGGGCATCGTAGAGCGACAGCGTGCGCTCGCCGGTTTCCGAGTTGCGGACCTCGACCCACAGGGCTTTGCGGCGTTCGGCCGTTGAAGACATGGCCCTAGGGTATGCGGGCGATGGTGAAGAGTTTCGCTCAGGCTGTGCCAATTCGACTCCCGAGCTGCAAGATAAGACCCCGGCCGGACGACAGCCGTCCCTGAAGCCGCTCTTTGCGGGCTCGCGCCGCCGATGCCGTCATGGAAGGACCTGCGGGTCCCACCCGGTACGGCCAAGCGACTGCTGGCGGAAGTCGCGACCCTCGCGGTATCCCGTGGACGTGCGCCGGCAGGACCATAGCCTCGACGCGACGAATGCGCGCAAACTCGAAGGAGTGCCGCCGCGCAACGCGAACAACGGCTGATAGAGGTTTCGGGGACCGCCGCGCCGACATCCAACAGCGCAGCGCGGCAGTCCACACGCGGAGGGCGCCCACGGGCGCCCTTCGTAGTTCTAGCCGAGCTAGATCGACTACGGGCTACTTCTTCTTGCCACGCGTCTCGTTGACCGTCGTCTTGGGGTGCGACTTGACGGTCGACTGCTTCACGTAGCGACCCGTAATGGCCGAGCGCCCGGACTTGCCGGAACCACCCGACGACTTCTTGGCAGCCATTTTGGTTGAGCTCTCCTATGTCCGGGCGACTCGACATGGGGCTCGACAAGGCCCCGCCCATCCGGGGTCGATCAACCACCCCACGGCAGGTCTTACCAGCCGCTTCGGACAGGACAGCACCGGCGGAATCGCTCCGGACAACGGCCCGAACTAGCTCCCGGAGCCCTCCTCGTCCAGTCGGCTCCATTCGTCCCAGCCCGCTCGCGTCAGGGGCCAGAACCGCCGCTCGAAGTCGGCAGGAACGCCGCGACTCTCGTCGTGCGTCTGGTCCACGAGCCCGTCTCGCTGCGCGGCGCGCAGTTCCCGCTCGGCGTCCTTCTCCGATAGGCTCGGCTTCGCCGCCACGTCAGCCGTCGTGCGGATGCCCCTTGTGCTGACCGCGTCCAACAGTTCGAAGCTTGCCATTGCGACAGCGCCCCTGTCGCGAGCTTCGACAGAACGTCAGTCAACACATCTCGCCCGATCCCCATAACTCCCGTGAGTGCCTTCTCGCGCTTGCTGCGTTCGGCGTCGCTGGGAGCCTCGTTGATGCTCTGCTCCAGCGCCCAGATCAGCCGATCAGCGGCGTCCGGCCCTGTCGCGGTCGGCCATCCGGCCGTGTACTGCAACCCCGTCTCGGTCAGGCGGCAGAGGTTCGGCCCGAACATGCCGCTCGTCGGGCCGATCGTCGCCTCGATATAGCCAGCCTTCCCAAGCTCGAACAACGCACGGTCCGTCCGCGCGTCGTCCGGCTCCCGTTCGAGGTCGGCGTTGACCGCAGCCTGTTCGACTCCGTACGGGTCGCCCTTCGCCACCGCCGCGTATGTCGCGAGCAGCACCGGCCGAATGTCTTCGTTCCAGTCCAGCCCGCCATGCGCAGCCATGCCGGAAGTCTCGCGCCGGAGCCGGACGGCTTCGCGAGCCGTGTACGCTAACGAGCAGGCCGCCGGGCAACGGTGCGCCATCGCCGGGCGAATCCGCCCGCGAACAATCGAGTGTCGCGAATCCGCGACGAAAGGGGCCGCCCACGATGAGCCGCTCTCCGCAGACCTACGGGTGGGAGGATTTCAAGCCGCGCGAGTCCGAGGACGGCAACGCCACGGGCCGCCAGCTTGCGAGCTACGACGGCGAGATCAGGTTGGCTGCCCGGCGGCGCAGTGCGGGCGAGTACGAGGACTGGGTCTTCGTCACGCTGAGACAGCGCAACGGCATCTGGACCCGGCTGTGTCTCGACACGAACGGGACCGTCCAAGCGCAGGGGTTCGGCAGCACGCGCAAGGCCGCTACTCAGCAAATGGGACAGAGCCTGCGAGCGCGCGGGCTCGCGGCTTACCGATCGCTCGACTCGGACCCGAACGAGTGGCGCTGAGCTACAAGAGTCCGCGCCCGGCTCGCTGCGGCGCCGCCGGCCACTACGCACGCTGAGGTCGGCCGGGGCCGCCACGAGGTTGTCCGAGGTCTCGTAGAACTTTGAGCGGCGGTCCTCCCGCCCTCGTCCGCTCCGGTTGGGAGCGTTCGGGGCGCTAACCGAGTCCGAGAGGACAGGAGGACCGCCATGGAGAAGGTACCTG
>JBOGYU010000106.1:0-11492 GCA_050696935.1 Solirubrobacteraceae bacterium
CCCGCTGCAAACCACGGCAACGCCTCGCGAACACCAGCAACGATCCGGCGCTGCTTGACCGACGACGACCGTCCGCGCTACCCCGCGACCGCGCCCACATCACCCACGGAACATGCAGGGGCGCCGTAATTGCCGGCCGGCCCCTCACACATCGGCTCGCCGTCAGCGTCGTAGAACTGCACCAACCGCCCTTCGGCGAACGCCTGTTTGAGCTCGGCCTGGATCCCCCGCAGCGCCGACTGTTCGTCGCGGTGGCCGCTGTCAAAGCTCGCGGCCAGGGTCCGAGCGCTGAACGGCTCCGCTGGCTCGTCCGCCAAGAACCGCTCAAGCTGGGCCCTATAGGGAGTGTGGCGATCGCCGCCCAACGCATCCTCCGTACGACTGCGGGCCGCTAAGAATCAACAACGGGGCGCCACCGGTCTTGCCGTCGCCGGTAGCCGCGCATAGCCCACCGTAACTACGGTGCCGAATTTCGGCAAACCAGCGTATTCGCTCCGAGCAGGTCCTTCGAAGCCTCGTGGAGCGGTGATTGCTTCAGCCTCCACGCACCCGATGTCGACTTGCCGCGTGGTCGGCTCAATGACACGGCCGAGACCGCTCTCGTGCTGCGGGCGCGGTTCTCATGTCGATCAACGTGCCTCGCAGGCCAGGGCTGTGTCATCCGTCTTACAAACCTTGAGCGTCGCCAGGCTCGCGGCTAGGCGAAGTGAATGCGGGTGGTTCAGGTTCCTGCGCGCGTGACTCCTCCTCCTCGGGCTCCTCTGGGAGCTTGGGCGCCGACGGACGCCATGCCCGGAGGTCCTGGACAAGCTCGCGGTAGAAGTCGATCATCTGCTTGCGGGTCTCCAGTACGAAGGAGCGCTCGCCCTTACCGCGCTTGGTGCCCATCGGCCGCGAGAGCGCGAGCCGGAACGCCCGCGGCGGGCGCTTTGGGTCGTTAGCTAGCAGCAGGGCTTGTGGGTTTTCGCGGGCAGCGCTGAGCAACGCCGCTGTCGTCGTCTTTGAGTTGGCGAAGCTCGCCTCAATCACCAAGCCGTCGGGCGCGTCCTTGAGCTGGCGCAACAGCCACTTGACGCGCGTGAGGGGCCGCCCGTCGCCGGGCGCCTCCACGGACACGCTGGTAATCACCTTACGGGTGCGCAGGTCCGCCTGGACTGTGAGCGGGCCGACGGCGTCCGGCACGCGGATCGCCGCTTCGAGCGCGCCCTGGTCGGCGAGCGCGGCGCAGTTCGAATCGAGGCGGGCGACGGTGGTCTGCTTGCGCGGTCGTACCGGGCGCACGTCGCGGCCGAGGTCCTGACTGAGCCCGAGGCAGAGGTACTCGACGAACTGCTCCCACCGGCCGGCGACATCGCGGACCTCGGCATCCGCCGCGCGGAGGGTGCTGTGGCCAGCGCCATTGCGGACCGTGACCCAGTTCTCGCCCATGTCCTGAAAGCCGCTCGCACCGGAGCGCTGGTCGTCCAGGTAGGCGATCAGTTCGCCGAGGATCCATGCCTGATCGGGGTCGGAGAGGCCGCGGTGGCGGTGCTGGACGATCGCCTCGGTAAGGATCCGCCACCACGATCGATGCACCAGCGCGACGCTGCGCAGCTTGCGGCGATCGACATCGACGGGCGAGTCGGTCGGGTCGCTGGTGATCTGGTTGGAGATCGTGCAGACCGCGTCGAAGCGGTGCTCACGAGCCATGTCCAGATAGCGGTTGACCTGCTCCGGCTTGAGTTCGGCGTTGCCGGTCTTGACCTCGACCAGGCAGCGCCATTGTGTCTTGCCGCGCTCGACCACCACGGCGCCGTCGGGGATGTGCGTCTTGCCGGCCGAGTCCTTGAGCTGTACCTCGGCGTACGTCGAGATCCGCCCCTTCGGCGCGCCCAACGGACCGAGTAGTGCGTGACCGAACTCGGGCACCGCCCGCATTACTGCCAGCAGCGAGGTCGTCGCGCGCTTCTCCTGCTCCTCCTGGCCCCGGATGCCCATCGCCGGGATCAGACGCGCGGGATGCCAGCCCTCTCCGTGCCCGTCCTGCGCCATCGCACCTGAACCTAGCCCACCATGTGCCCGCGACGCAAGCGCAGGTGCGCTGCCTTACCGGAGCAGCACCGGGTCCGCCGCGGGATCGAACCGGAACGCCTCGACCTCCTGGCAGTCGGCGAACGTCCGCGCCCATGCCTCGGCCGCTTGAGCAGTCCCCACAAGCCGAGCACGACCCTCCCGGTCGGTGAGCCGTTGCGCGTCCACGCAATCGGCCAGCGCGTCGACCACGCGACGCAGCGTGCCGCTCACGAGCTCGCGGACCAGATCCGCCGGACCGACGAACACCACGCCATCGTCGTGGTCGCGGGCCGGCAGCTCCGCGCGCATCCTCATGACTAGGTGGAGCTCGTACTCACGCGCCGCCACCTTCTCGCCCACAGCCTCGCTGTCATCGACGGCCTGCTCGGCCCACGCCCGCTGGAGCGCCTCTTCCAGTGGTCCTCGCGATGACTCGAGCTCGTCCACGAGCCACGGCCACTGCGCCGCCGACAGCTCGAGCCGCCAGACGTCGCAGACGCCCAAACCGGACACCGACCGATGGGGCGCTAACTAACGCGCCCGCCTGGCCGGCGATACCTTGATCGCGCATAGGAGCTAACCCTCCTGTGCCGGCCCCGGGGACGTACCAGCGTCGCCCGGGGCACCACAATGTCCTCTCGCTGGGAGCGGACAGCGCCCGAAACTCGCCCCCGCCCGCTTACACCGCGCGCACGTGACGCCGCCGGGCTCGACCGGCACTGAACGCGATGGGTCCCGAGCGGTCGCATCTGATTCGCCCGCTACCCGCGCAGGCAGTCACCGCGGCCAGAGCCTTCGGATCTCGCCTTCGTATACGCCGTAGATGTACGGGCCCCGACGGGCGGCCTGCCGCAGAATCCTGTGCCGGTTCTCGACGAACCGTCGCGCCTGCTCCTCGCCACGGAGTTGCGCGTTCGTCAGGCAGAACGCCCGAACGCCGCCGGCGATGAGCGCATCCCGCTCGGCTGGCCGGCGTCGGATCGCGTCGTCCTTCATTAGAACCACCCACCCGCGCTCGCCGACGTCGCGAAGCCACGTCTCGTCCTTGAGCCCCTGACCGACCCGCTCGCCATAGACGTCAGCCATCGTGTGGACGACGAGGCCGTGGGCTCGGAGCGCATCCGGGACCGCTCGTCGTCCCAGGCTTCGATCGGTGAAGAACTCCGGCTGATCCGCCATCGCGGATGGCTATCCGGCGAAGCCCGGACGAGTCGTCCTACGCAGCGCTGCGAGTCGCGACTCTGATCACGTCCTCCACCTGTGCTATGGGCACGGCGAAGTCGGCGGCGATGTCGCTGATCGTGTCGCCGGCCAGAAACCGGTCGACGAGGTCCTCCACCCGCGCGCCACCGTCGGTGAGGATAGGGAGACCGAACGCCACCTCAGGATCGACGACCACCTCGGCCCGTTCGTAGATCGGCAGCTGCAAGTGCGATGCCCACCCGTCGTCCCCGTAGGTGATGCGTTGCAGGTAGTCGCGGACGAGCTCGGAGAACTGGTATTGGCCCGTCCGGGGGGCGACCAGCTCGAGAAGCTCATCGTCGCGGCGCTCGGAGGCGTAGTCGAATAGAACCTCGGCGCCGTCCGTGTAGAGGCGCCGCGAAGCCAAGGCATGGTCGATGCCGATCTCGCGCGACAGGACATCGACCGCCGGCCGGATGCGCTGGAGGGGAACGCGCGCCTTTCGGAACGCCGACAGAACGTACGCCTCCGCGAAGCCGACGAACGGCACGGTCGCGTCGTGGCCATGTCGAGCGAACACGGTGATGAGCGGCGATCGGCCGGCCGGAGGTCGCGCCCATTGGTGGACCGTCGACTTGGGCACCCCGAGGTAGCCCGCCACCTCGCGCAACGTGAAGATCGGCCGCGCGACGCGCGGATCGTCGGGCGCCAGGTGCTGCTCGCTCTGTCCTCGCTCTGTCGTCGTCGCCATCAGCCACCGGGTTCGCTGCTACTCGGATTGATCCTACGCCCGCCGACGGCGACTGCCGCTCAAATCACGTCGAACGCGGCTTCGAGTAGGACGTCGGGGAGTGTCTCGATGATCCTCCAGCCGTTCAGCGCCCGGCCGGCGCGGCGCTCGATCATCGCGCTGACATTGTCGGTGCAGAGCAACGGCTCGGCCCAGCCCGGCGCGCTGACGGCAACGCGCACCGGACGCCCGTCTGGTACAAGCGCCGAAAGAGCGAGCGAGTCGGCGGGCGATCGCGGCGGTAGGTAGCGGAGCGCGCGGTAGTCGAGGAGGGGCTCACGGCGACCGGCCAGGGTGCAGCACCCGTTCGGACGGGAGCCGGCGCTGAATGACTTCCTACGCTCGACCGTGACACCTGGTGTCGTCCGCCCGTCATCACCGACTGCTAGACCACCACCGTGACTCGCGGCTGGGACAATCTGTCGGACTACGAGTTCGAGGGGGTCGTCGCCGACCTGTTGGGTGCTGAGCTCGGCGTCCGCTTTGAGCGCTTCACGCGGGGGCGCGATGGGGGCATCGATCTGCGTCACATCCCCTCGAGCGGCAAGAGGCCAGACATCGTGCAGGCCAAGCATTACAAGGGCTCGACGATCTCGTCGCTACGGACGGCGGTCAAGAAGGAAGCGGCGCGGCTGAGCAAGGGCAAGGTCAAGGCGCGCTCGTACCGGCTCGTCACCTCGCTGGGCTTGACGCCAGCGAACAAGATGGAGTTCGCCGGACTCTTGGCGCCCTGGGTCAAGCGCGACGATCACGTGATGGGTCGCGATGACCTCGAAGCCCTGCTCAACGACCATGCGGCGGTCGAGCGCCAGCACGTCAAGCTCTGGCTGGGATCAGGAACGCAGCTGGCGGCACTGCTACGAGCCGGCACCCACGCGCGCAGCCGCGTGCTGGCCCAGGACATCACCCGCACCCTGCCGCTCTACGTCCAGGGGGAGAGCTTCTATGAGGCCCACGATCGGTTGCACGAGAACGGCGTCGTGCTCATCGCCGGGCCACCGGGCATCGGGAAAACGACGCTGGCAAGGATGCTCGTCGCCGAAGCGATCGCCGAGGACTACGAACCGATCGAGGTGTCGAGCGATATCGACGAGGCTTGGGAGACGTTGGATTCCGACGTTCGTCAGATCTTCGTCTACGACGATTTCCTGGGCAGGACAGTGCTTGGCGAATTGGCCAAGAACGAGGACAGCCGACTGCTGTCGTTCATGCGCGAGACCACATACTCCGCCAACACGCTGCTCGTGCTGACGACGCGCGAGTACATCCTTCAGGAAGCGCTTCAGACGTTCGAGGCGTTCCGCCGGCACGGGCTGGCCAAGATGCGGTTCCTCCTGTCGTTGCCGTCGTATTCGCCGCTCGAGCGCGCGAAGATCCTGCACAACCACGTCTGGCACTCGCAGTTAGCGATGAGCGCCAAGGAGGAACTCGCCGTGGACCGCGGCTACCGGCGGATCGTCGAACATCGCAACTTCAACCCCAGGGTGATCGAGTACATCACGGGGCTGCAGCCGGGCCACCCCGTTCAGCTAACTCAGAATTCCAGCTGGCTCGACTTCGCTGCCGACGCCCTCGATCACCCCACCGAGATCTGGCGCCAGGCGTTCGAGCGCGAGCTTGGCGACGTCGAACGCAACCTGCTGCTGTGCCTGGTCACGATGCCCGACGAAGCGCATGTGGACGATTTGCACCGGGCGTTTGACAGCTGGGCTCGGCTCGCCGACCTTCCGGGGCGCCCTCAGCGTTACGAGTCGGCGTTGCGGGTTCTGGACGATACCTTCACTGCCTCGCGCCTGCGAGAAGGCAATGAGCTGTTCATCGCCGTTGCTAATCCAGGGTTGACCGACTTCCTTCAGCAGCAGCTATTGGCCGACTCAAGGCTGGTCTCGCTCGCGCTGCGCAGCGCGCTGTTCCTCGAGCAGGCACAGACGATCTGGCGGTTATTGGAGCGGGCGCCGGACGCGCTACGAGTGGCGGTGCTACGGGCCCCGGAGTTGACCGACGCGATTGGGCGTCTACTCGACGAGCCGGGAGCGCGCTGGGTCCGATTCTCGTACGGCTACGGCCCCGACCGCTTCGCCCGCTTGGACAGCACGCTCGACGGACGACTCAGCTGGCTGATCGATGTCGCTCGTGATCAGCATGCACCAGCGGGTTCCGTTCAGCTCGCCGAGAAACGACTGCGCGAGCGGATCGCGAGTTGGCGGCAGGGCGGGGGCGACGGACTGGCGGCGGTCCGCCTCGCGAACAAGCTCTCGCTGCAGGGGGTTCCGCAGGCGCCGCGCGGCTGGAAGTCGGCACTGGTGACCATGACCACCGCCGACCCAGGGGTGTTGGACGGCTGGGAGGCGGTAGTCGAGCTGATGCACATCCTGCCGCGGCAGTTCAGCGCCGAGTTGCGCCTTGAGCTCGCTGAGCGCTTTAGCGAGTTCGCCAGCGACGAGCTTGGCTACCGCAGCGACGAGATGGAGTCCGAGGACGAACTGGCGCGTCTGGAAGACGTCGCCAACGCCTTGGAAGTCGAGCTCGACGAGAAGGAGCTTGAGTACGCGCGCGAGCGCATCGGAGAGCGCCTCCGCCGCGAAGACGCGATCGACGAAGAGCGCGAGCACTGGGCCCGAGGCTCCTCCCGCGCCATAAGTTCAGACGCCAGCGAAATGGACGCGATGTTCACGCGGCTGGCGGACTGAGCTCTTGTCGGCCTCATGGTGAGACCCCCCATGGGTTGGCACTGACCGCGATCCCATCTCCGTTCTCGGGGTATCGCGAACTATCGAAAGCAACGCTGGGACCCGTGCGTTACCCGGGGGGCTATCGAACGTCAGCGCAAGCCTTTGAGCGACAACGCGTCGCCTCGACGGCTGTCCAGTGCCGACCGCGCCGCATGCAACGGTTTCGCTACTGGAACAGAGTCATGGCCTTCAGCACTCGGCCGCCCTTCGGGACAGGAGGCCGCTCATGTGTCCCGAACGTGCCCGAAACGACCGCAAATTGCGGGGCGACGACAACATATCCCGAACGACCCTAATCCTCCCGATTTGCAGGGCTTTTGACGCGCAAGACGTAGCCATCCGGGGCACCTGAAAATCGTGGTGTGCCCGGTTTGAGTACGGGATCTCGGCGTCGAGTCGAAGCGGGAGCGGGGATCAGTCCTGGCATGGCGACGAGCGTCCGCGCGAGCGCTTCGTCGTGGCTCAGGTCCAGCGGCCGTTGGGATCGACCCACCGTCCGCGGGCGTCGCGCTCGAAGCCGGCGCGGGCAATCAGCTCGTGCGCGACGGATTGGTTGACGGTGACGATGTCGGGGATGGCGTCTTCGGTCATGGTTCGCGGGGCTTGTGGGTTGTGGCGATCACCATCACGCCGCCCGCCGCAGCTCGGCCTGGCCGGCGGTGTTCGAGGTGGCCGCAGCCGGGGCGTCGCCGTGGACGAGTGCCTTGAGGCGTTGGCGTTCGGCGGGGTCGCGGCGCATGACGTGGGTGTAGACGCGCAGGGTGAACTTGGGGTCGGTGTGCCCGAGTTGGGCCATGACGGACGCGGGGTCCTCGCCGCAGGCGACGAGGATCGAGGCGAACGTGTGGCGGAGCTTGTGCGGGGTCAGGCCCCTGGGCAGCGGCATCTGCCGGCGCTTCTGCAGGATTTCGTCGGCGCGGTCGACGGCGGCGGCGAGGATGCGGTTGCGGAGGTTGTCCTTGTCGCGGAGGCCGCCGGTGCCGGTGGGGAACACGAGGTCGTCGGGGCCTGTGCGGTAGGCGCGGGCCTTGTGGGCGGCGAGCTCGTCGCGCAGGATCGGCAGCAGGCGGATCTCGCGCAGGCCGGCCTGGGTCTTGGAGCGTCCGATGTGGATGCGGCTGTTGGCGAGGTCGACGTCGCGCCAGAGCATGTGGCAGAGCTCGTGCGCGCGGGGGCCGGCGAGGATGAGCGTGGCGATGATCGCGCGGCGGTCGTTGGTGCGCCAGTAGGGGGCGCGGTCCATCTCGGCGGCGGTGTCGAGCAGGCCGATGATCTGCTCGGCGGTGTCGAGGTGCACGGGCCGGCGGGGTGGCAGCTTGAGCCGGCGACGCCGGCCGGCGGCCGGGTTGGTGGCCAGGTGGCCGTACTCGACGGCCATCGCGAGGATCCACTGCAGGACCTCGATCGTCTTGTTGATCGAGTTGGGCGCGAGCGGTCGCAGGACGCGGCCGTGGTCATCGCGCAGGGGCTTGCGGCGTTCGATCGCGCGGCGGCGCAGGTCGGCTTGCTCGACCTTGTGGCGGCGGTAGGCGTCGACGGCCTCGATGTCGATCGCGCCGACGGGCCAGGTGGCGAAGTACGGCAGCAGGTGCGAGAGCGCCCACTCCAGGTAGTCGTGGGTGTTGGCGCTGACCTCGCCCTTGCGGGCGGCGACGAGTTCACGCGCGAACGGGCCGAACAGCGGCACTCCGTCCCCGTCGTCCGTGCTTTCGTTGGTTTGGCTGCGGCGGCCCTTGTCGGGCGGGATCCAGATGCCGCGCCGGACGTCGGCGAGGATGTTCTGCAGCTCCTCCTCGGCGCGTTTGCGCGTCCAGCCGTCGGTTTCCAGGCCGAGCGTGAGGTACTGGCGCTCGCCGTAGGCGATGAAGCGCAGCGCGTAGCCGCGTCCGCTCTTCCATGCCCGCTCGAGCACCTGTCCCTGTGACCTAGCCGCCATCGCCTGTCACCTCCGGTTGGTCGGGCGGCGAAGCGGTGGCTGGCACGGGCGCAGACGGCCGTCCCCGGTCCGGGACGCGCCCGGTCCTGGGTAGGGTGGTCAGCGTGCCGAAGGCCACGTCTTCGGCGCCGTGGCCGGGGGCGTTGGCGCGCCGCCCGGCCGATTTCTCTTGCTCTGCGACCATAGCTCTGGTCTGCGGTGCAAGCGAGTCGAATTGCGCGCATCGCCGGGCATCCGCGGCGATCGCCGGCCATCGGCAGCCGGCTCGGCGTCGCCGAGCCGTTCGGCGACCTCGTCGGGGTCGAAGCGCAGCCTGGGGCGCCGGCCGGCGCCGAGACGGCGGGCGCCGAGGTCGTCGGCGTTGGCGTATACCCAGGCGCGCTCGACGCCCCACCACTCGGACACCTCGGCGGCGGTCAGCAGCCGCCGCGGCGCCGATGGCCCGGGCCGGGCGGAGAGCAGCTCGGTGACGCGGCGGGCGACCGCCTCGACCGACTCCGGCGCGAGCCTCACCTCCCGGTCGTGCTCTGTCTGGCTGTGGTGGGTCATGCCGACCGGGCGAAAGGGACCGCGTCGCTCTCGTGCTCGCCCTCTCCGGACCAGTGCTCGATCCGCGCGCGTGCGATCGCCGCGTAGGCGGGGTCGAGCTCGGCGCCGAGGAAGCCCCGGCCCTCGAGCACCGCAGCGGCGCCGGTGGTGCCCGAGCCGCAGAATGGGTCGAGCACCAGCCCGCCCTCCGGCGTGGCAAGTCGCACGAGCCAGCGCATCAGCGCGAGCGGCTTGACGGTCGGGTGGGGATTGCGAGCCGGCGCTGCCGCGCCCGCGTCCTGGGCGTTGGGGAACAGGTCGAGGGCGCGGCGCGGGAGGTGCTCGCAGCCGGCGTCGCGCTCGCGGCGGCTGACCTTCGGGCAGTAGAAGAGCCGGCTCGCCGGCGAGGTCGTATTCGACGGCGCGCGTCCCTCCGCCGCGGCGGTGTCGACAAGGGCGACCGCGCAACCAGCGTGGCAGCCGTCCGGTCGGCAGCCAGGCGCGTGTGAGCAGATGACGTTCGCCGGGTAGCGGCCCTCGACGCGGCAGGCGTCGACGTTCAGCGCACCGGTGCCGTGCCGCTCCATCGTCCGTGCGATCGATGCCCCGGGCGGGCGGCGGGCGAGCAGGATCGGCTCGTAGGCGGGCTTGAGCGTTGTCCCGCGTCCGCCGGGCAGCCGGCGGGACTTGGGCATGCCGGTGCCGTAGAGCCACAGCAGCGTGTCGCGCAGCTCGAGGCCGGCGTCCTCCAGGCCGGCGGCGAGGCGGTGCGCGGTGCGTGGCGACCCGAACGCCAGCAGGTAACCGCCGGGCTTGAGCACGCGCACGCACTCGTGCCCCCAGGCGCGACACCAGGCCTGGTATGCATTGCTGCGGCTGAGGCGGGCGTGTCCCGTGCGCGCGGCGGCCTCCTGGATCGCTCGGCCGTCCCAGCGCTCGTTCTGGAAGCCGATCCCGTAGGGCGGGTCGGTCACCACCGCATCGGCCGATGCCGGGTCGAGCTCGGGGAGCAGCTGGAGGCTGTCGCCGTGCTCGACCCGCCATGCCGCCGTCGCACGGGAGGTGGCGGCGCGGTCGCGCCGGACGCTACGTCGGGGGTTCGTCGCGGTCTGTGATCGTGAGCTCAGGGCGTTGGGGGCCGGCGGAGGACCCGGACAGCGGGGGGCGCTCGCGTCCCGGCCGGAGGCCGGGCGCGGCGGAAGTGGTGGCGAGCTCGGCCAGCGCGACGCGGCGCTCGGCGCCGGCGGCGAGCCAGTTGCGGGCGAGCGGGTCGGCGTGGTGGCGTTCGGCGGTCGTCGTGAGGACGCGCACGTCGTCGGCGGGCTGCAGGCCGTGGAGGATGTGGCGCTCGCGCCGCTCGCCGGGGGCGACGAAGAGGAGCGTGAGCGGCTGGTCGAGCGCGAGGGCGAGCTCGTCGTAGCGGTCGAGCTTGTCGCGAAGGCGGGCGTGCGGCTCGGTGGCGCGGTCCCATTCCAGCCACACGTCGAGCCGACCGGCCGGGAGGGCGAGCCGGGCGTGACCGTCGGGACGGACGAGGTCGCCCCAGCGCTGGGCGCAGCGACGCTGACCCGACCAGGACAGCAGTGCGCCGTCGGGCGCGCGGCGCAGGGCATGGGCGAAGCGGGTGAAGAAGCCACTGGCCTCGACGAGGTGCTGCAGCTGGGCGCTGCCGGCGAGGCGCAGGGTCTTGGCGCGGGTCCAGTCCAGATCGGCCAGGTCGAGGCCGCGCTCGGCGGCGACGAGCTGGGCGCCGAGGCGGTCGAGTAGGTAGTGATAGGGATGCGATCCCTGCGCGCGGTGCGGTCGGAAGCGGTCGAGCACGCCGAGCTGGTGCAGGAGCGTCAGGCGTTTGCGGCCACGTTCGAGGCTGTTGAAGTGCAGCTGCGCGAGCTGGGTGGCAGTGAGAACGCGGTGCTCGTAGAGCGCCTCGCAGATCGCGCGATCGCGGTCGGTGACATGCGCGGCGAGCGCGGCGACGAGCGCGTCGTCCGCCCTCGGCGATGCGGCGCCGGCGGGCACGGAGTTCAGGTCACCACCTTTATCGGGGATTCCATCTGTCGGGGCGAAGGCGGCGACGTGCGGGCAGATCCCGTGGTGTGGGGCGACAGGTCATGGACGGTCGGGGGATCGGTCGCCGGACCTGTCGCGCGATCGGTCGCCCGGGCTGTCGGCGTCGCGGCCGCCGGGCAGGACGCGCAGCTGGCGGGCGCGTAGTCGCCGTTCGATGTGTGCGGGGTCGCGGCCGAAGCGCCGCTCGGCCGCTCGGCGCAGC
>JBOGYU010000107.1:0-11479 GCA_050696935.1 Solirubrobacteraceae bacterium
GGGCGGCGCGCCATGCCGAGCACGGTCCCGACGCTGCGCGCCCGGTCGAGCGCGCGGAGCGTCGCGCGGCCGATGTCGCCGGTGGGGCCGGTGAGGGCGACGGTCAGCACTCGTAGCCCGGCTCGCCGGGAAGGACCACGCGCGCGACCTCGCCCTCCCTCACCACGCGCGGCACCACCGGCACAACCTCCCGCCCGCGCGCCCAGCCCAGCAGCTCGTCGGCCGACCCGAAGGCGGAGAGCTGCTCGAGGTGCTTGACGGTGGGGAAGACCAGCTCGATCTCGCCGCGCTCGGCGGCGTCGAGCGCGTCCTGCGGCGCGTACCAGCGGGCGTCCACCGTCTCGGCGCCGTCCGGCCGCGGGTCCGCTCCCGCCGGCGCGCGCGCGAGGAAGAACAGGGTGTCGAACCGGGTGCGGACCTGCGGGGGCGTGATCCAGCGCGAGAACTCCAGCAGGGCGTCCGGGTCGTCCAGCGCGACGCCCGCCTCCTCCGCGACCTCGCGCATGCCCGCCCTCCGGTGGGTCTCGCCGCCGTCGAGCGCGCCGCCCGGGAACACCCACGCGCCGCCCATGAAATGCGCCGCCGGATTGCGCCGCACGAGCAGCACCTCGACGCGCTCGCCGCCGCCGCGCAGGAGGATCACCGTCGCCGCCTGGCGGGGGCGGGTGGGCTCGCCGGGGTTGAGCTCCTCGCCGGGCGCGGGACGATCGACCTGCACCGGGCGAGGGTACCCTCTGGGTCATGACCACGAAGACAGTGCAGAAGTGGATCTGCGAGTCCTGCGGGTTCCTCTACGACCCGGCGGAAGGGGATCCGGACGGCGGGATCCCGCCGGGAACGCCGTTCGAGGACATCCCGAGCGACTGGTTCTGCCCGGTCTGCGGGGCGCGCAAGGCCGACTTCTCGCCCTACGAGGACTAGGCCGTAGCCGCCACCGAGCCAGCCGTCGCCCCGCCCGCCGAGCGCTCCGCGGGCCGCCGCGCGCTGCCGCCGCTCGAGCTGCTCGTCTTCGCGGTCGGGATCGCGACGCTCGGCGCCGAGATCGCTGCCGCGCGGCTCATGGCCCCGTTCTTCGGGGCGTCCACGATCGTGTGGGCGAACACGATCGCGATCGTGCTCGTCGCGCTCTCGATCGGCTACTGGTTCGGGGGGCGGATGGCCGACCGGCATCCGAGCCTGCCGCCGCTGTGCGGGACCGTGCTCGCCGCCTCGGTCCTGATGGGCTTGGTGCCGCTCGTCGCGGACCCCTTCCTGTCGCTCAGCCTGGAGGCGTTCGACACCTACTCGATCGGCGCCTTCGCCGGCTCGCTGTTCGGCGTGCTGGTGCTGGTGGCGGTGCCGGTGCTGATGCTCGGCACCGTCTCGCCATGGGCGATCCGGCTGAAGCTGCACGCGGTGGAGGACTCCGGGCAGACCGCGGGGCGCATGTACGCGATCTCCACGGTCGGCTCGCTGCTGGGCACGTTCGCCGCCTCGCTGCTGCTGATCCCGCTCGTCGGCACCCAGCGCACCTTCCTCACCTTCGCGCTGATCACGGCGGTCGTCGCCGCGCTCGGCCTGCGGGCGCGCTGGGCGCTCGTGCCGGTGGCGATCGCGGTGCTGATCGCCGTGCCGGTCGGCACCGTGAAGGCCACCGACGAGGGGCGGGTGATCCACGAGGCCGACACCGAGTACCAGTACGCGCGCGTGGTCGAGCTCCCCGACGGCGAGCGCCGGCTCGAGCTCAACGAGGGCCTGGCGATCCACTCGATGTACCGGCCGGACACCGTGCTCACCGGCAACGTGTGGGACGGCTACCTGATCGACCCCTTCACGGTCCTGCGCGAGCCGCCCGGCCACGTCGCGATCCTCGGCAACGGCGCCGGCACGACCGCGCGCGCGTACGAGGAGTACTTCCCGGACACGCGGATCGACGGGGTGGAGATCGACGGCGAGCTGCACGACATCGGCAAGGAGTACTTCGATCTGCGCGAGCGGCCCGAGCTGCGGCTGTACACCGAGGACGCGCGGCCGTTCCTGCGCCGGATCGGCGAGCGCTACGACGCGATCTTCGTCGACGCCTACCGCCAGCCCTACATCCCGTTCTACCTCACGAGCGTCGAGTTCTTCGAGCTGGCGCGCGACCGGCTGAATCCGGGCGGGATGGTGATCGTGAACGTCGGCCACCCGGAGGGCTCGGACGAGCTCGAGAAGGTGCTGTCGGCCACGATGGGCGAGGTGTTCGCGCACGTGCGGCGCGACCCGCTCGAGGACACGAACACGCTGCTGGTGGCGGCGGAGGGCGAGCCGTCGGCCGGGAACCTGTTGGCGGCCGCCGAGTGGCTGCCCGGGGACCTGCGCCCGCTGGCGGTCGACGCGGCGGCCCGGCTCGACGAGCCACTCTCCGGCGGGGACGTCTACACGGACGACCACGCGCCGGTCGAGTGGCTCATCGACGCCTCCATCATCGAGGAGGCCGCGGGCGGCGCCGATTAGGTATGCGGCTTACCCGCACTCGCACGCTCGTGCGAGCGGATGATTGATGCGGCTTACTCGCACTCGCAAGCTCGTGCGAGCGGATGATTGATGCGGCTTACTCGCACTCGCAAGCTCGTGCGAGCGCCTTGATTACCTGAAGCCGTCTTGGTCGAGCCACTCGGCCTTCACGAGCACCCACCAGTCGACCGCGAGCCGCCTGAGCACGTACTCGTACGGCATGTAGCCGTAGCCGCGGTCGCCCCAGCCGGTGCCCCACGAGTTGCGCACGATCAGCGCGCCACGCGTGGGCCGGGCGGCGCCGGAGTGGCGGATCTCCATGTCGTCGTCGTAGCCGACGGCGACGACGGCGTGGCCGCCCTCCACCCGGTCGCTCTGGAGCGGGAACGGGATCCGGCCGTCGTCCTCGCCCTGGGAGAGCGAGTCGTAGACCGTGAAGCCGAACATCGGCGGCACGCCGGCCACGAGGTGCTTCTTGATCGCGTCCAGCAGCGCCGCGGGCGTCGAGCCGGGCGGGTCGAGCCGGTAGAACTTCTCCGCCTGGTAGGCCTGGCCGAGCGCGTACACGAAGGCCGGCGGCTCGGTGTCGTAGCTGGCGACGTCGTACGGCCAGTGGCGCTCCGGCGGGACGCCGAACATGCACAGCGCGCCCATCGTCGTGCGCAGCCAGGCACCGGTGTCGCCGGTCCAGCCGAGCAGGTTGCGCGTGACCTTGTAGACGAACAGCCGCGAGCCGTCCAGGTGCTTGCCGAACGCGCGTCGCTGGTAGTACTCGACGATCCCGACGCCGGCGTTGGCGGTGCAGGACCCGATCGTGCGCTGGTTCTCGATCGGCGAGCACCACTGGCGCAGGTCCACGCGCGAGGGGGCCGCCGGGGCCGTCGCGCGGACGGTGGCGCCGGCGGGGACCGTGCTCAGCAGCACGGCCACGTCGCCGGTCTCGGCGGTGTAGTCGCGCACGTCCGGCAGCTCGGGCACCCAGCCCATCGCGTACGGCACCGCGACGTCCCGCGGCGCCTCCTGTACCGCGTGGCCGTTGCCTGTCGCCAGGTCGCGCTCGACGGCGGCGGCCTGCTCGATCACTGTCTCCATGGCTCCTCCTCGGGGGTGGGGTGGCGCATGCCTACACCTCCGCGACCGCCGTGGATAGGGCTGTTCGGGCAGAGATGGCTATGCCGCGCGCGGGAGCGACTCGAGCTGTGCGACCGCAACCGGCCCGCCAGCGCCGGGGCGGAAGCCGGCGCGGAGCGCGGCGCGGGCAAGCACGCGGGCGGCGTCCCGGAGCTCGGAGCGGGTGTGGGAGGCCATGACCGAGAGGCGCAGGCGGGCCGCGCCGTCGGGCGCGCCCGGCGGGAGCACCGCCTCCGCGAACACGCCCTGCTCGAGCGCGTGCTCGACGATCCGGGCCGCCGGGCCGGCCGCGCCGACGAGCACGGGCACGACGTGCGTGCACGCGCCGGCGACCTCGAAGCCCTCGCGGGCGAGCCCGTCGCGCAGGGTCTCGGCGTTGGCGTGCAGCTTCTCCACCCGGCGCGGCTGCTCGCGGAGCAGCTCGAGCGCCGCCATCGCGGCGGCCACCGCCACGGGCGGCGGCGCCGTCGAGTGCAGGAGCGTGCGGACGCTGTTGAGCAGGTAACGGGCGGTGACGTGGTCGCAGCACGCGAACCCGCCGCCGGACCCGAGCGCCTTGCCGAGCGAGCCCGTCACGACGTCCACCTCGTCCTCGAGGCGGGCCTCGGCGACGGCGCCGCGGCCGTCCGGCCCGAGCGCGCCGAGCGCCTGCGCCTCGTCCACCAGCACGCGCACGTCGTGGCGGCGGGCGAGGGCGACGATCTCCTCCAGCGGCGCGACGTCGCCGTCGAGCCCGAACACGCCGTCGGTGGCGATCAGCGCGCCGCGCCCGTCGGCCTGGCGCAGGCCCCAGGCGAGGTGCTCGGGGTCGGCGTGGCGGTAGGCGAACACGTCCGCGCCCGCGAGCCGGCAGCCATCGGCGATCGACGGGTGCGCCAGCTCGTCGTGGAACGCGACTTCACCCTTGCGCGCGAGCGCGGGGATGACGCCGAGGTTCGCCGCGGAGCCGGAGCCGAAGAGCACGGCGGCGTCGGCGCCGGTGAACGCGGCCAGCCGCTCCTCCAGGCGCCGGTGCAGCGTCATCGTGCCCGAGGCCACACGGGCGGCGCCGGCGCCGACGCCCCAGCGCATCGCCGCGTCCGCCGCCGCCTCGCGCACGCGCGGGTGGTCGGCGAACCCGAGGCTGTTGCCGGAGCACAGCACGAGCACCGGCCGCCCGTCGAGCACCACCCGCGGGCCCTGCGGCCCACTCACCATGCGGGGGCGGCGGTAGAGACCGAGCTCCTTGAGCTCGTCCAGGCGGTCGTCGAGATCCAGCATCCGCTCTCCTTCTGGCCGTGCCGACGGACGCAACGGTACGGCGACCCTCGGACGGCTAGCCTGCGCGCGACCGGCTGGTGTGCCTGTGCTCGAACGTGGAGGGGGACGGCTAGCGCCCGGCGCAGGTCCGGTAGGTGCGCTTGCTCCTGTAGGTGCGCGCGTTGGAGGCGCGGACCGTGATGCGCACCTTCACGCGCCCCTTCCGGAGGCCGCGGAGGCTGACGACGGCGCGGCGGCCCTTCACCCGCACCGTCTGCTTGCCCTTGACCTTGACGGTCGCCGAGCGCACCTTCGCGCCACCGGGGGCGCGCAGGCGGATCTTGAACCGGCGGCGGCTGACGCAGCCGCGCGCGGGCGGGAGGCCGAGCGCGTCCGCCAGGGCGTCGCCGGTCGGGCCCGACGACGGGCCGGTGGGGCCGGACGACGGGCCTCCCGGCGAGGTCGTCGCCGGCGGTGAGGTCGGTGGTGTCGTCGGCGGGGTCGTCCCCGGCGGTGAGATCGTCGGCGTCGCCGGCGGGGTCGTCCCCGGCGGTGAGATCGTCGGTGTCGTCGGCGGATTCGTCGCGGGCGGCGACGTGGGCGGCGGCGTCGGCGGGTTCGTGGGCGGCGGCGTCGGCGTCGGCGTCGGGCTCGGCTCGCCGCCCGCGGGGCCGGCCCGCCACTCGAAGCCCAGGCTCAGCGCCGAGCCCTGGTAGCGGTTGTCGCCGCCGGCGTCAGACCCCGGCAGCCCGCCGTCGGGCAGCGTGGCGGCCACGAGGTAGTCGCGGTGCGCGCCCGCCGCGAAGGTCCCGAGCGCCACGTCGGCGAAGCCGGCGGGGGCGCCGGCGTAGACGGTGACCGGTTGCTGGACGTCGGTGACGTCGAACAGCACGAGCTCGACACGGTTCGAGAGCCGGCCGCCGTACGGCCCCGGCACGTCGCTCAGGCCGGCGAGCCGGACGGCGAAGCTCCCCGGCGCGTCACCGGAGTTCCCGATCCGCACCGTCCCGCTCACGCCCTCGCCGGGGCGCATCGCGGCGGCGGTGAACACCGCGTGGCCCGCACGCGAGTTGGAGATCTGGACGGCCCCCGACGCGGACGCCAGCGCCACCCGCGGGTTGTCGCCCCCGCCGGGAGCGGCGACGGCGAGCCCAAGCGCGCCGAGCGCCATCGCAATCGAGGCGAGGAGGGTGGCGACCGCGCGCATCAGAAGTCCACGTCCGTCCCGCCGGACTCCGTGATCTGCGCAGCGGAGGTGGGGTTGCCCGCGAGGTCGGTGGCGGCGGCGGACGGAGTCCACGCGAGGGTGCCCGCGGTGGCGGTCGCCACGGTGCCCCAGCGCCGCGCGCCGAGCGTGATGGTGATGGAGGCGCCGGTCTGGAGCATCGTCGCGTCGAACTCGCCGTCGGTGGTCACGAAGTTCCTGCCGAGCATGAGGCCCGCGCTGTTGGCGGTCAGGTTGAGGCGGGCCTGACCCGCGGCGTCGTAGAAGTCGATCCGGTCGTTGGCACCGGTGTTCTGGACCTTGACGGTGATCGCTTGGGCCAGGCTGTCCCAGCCGGCCAGCACCGAGGCGGGCGCGATCGGCTCCGTCCACGTCAGCGTGACCCAGTCCCCCGCCTCGAGCCGGCCAGGAGTGGCGCCGCCGTTGCCGGCCTGCACGTCGACCGGTGCGGGAGCCGTGTTGTCGACCCGCGTGGTCCTCGTCGCCGTGCTCTGGTTCCCGAGCGTGTCGAGGGCGCGGGCGCGCAGCTCGTAGTCGCCGTCCACGACCACCGTGGTGTCGAATGCGCACGAGTACGCCGACGTGCTGTCGGTGCAGATAGCCGTCCACGTGCCGCCGTCCACGGGGCGGCGCTCGAAGACGACCGACTGCATGCCGGAGAGGTCGCTCGCGGTCGCCGTCAGCGTCGCGGTGGCGCGGATCGCCGGGCCGGGGTCGCCGAGCGCCACCGTGGGCCCGGTGTTGTCGACCCGGCGGTTCGTGACCACGGCGGACGCGCGCTCGTTCCCGGCCGCGTCGCGCGCGACCGCGCGGAGGTCGTAGAGGCCGTCGGCCACGCCGATGCTGGCCCACGAGCAGCCGTAGGGCGACGCCGCGCCGGTGCAGGCGTCCGTCCAGGTGCTGCCGCCCGCGGGCCGGTACTGGGCCGTCCAGGCGGCGATCCCGGAGCCGCTGTCGGACGCCGTGCCGCTCAGCGCGACCGCGCCGCCGACCGGCGACCCCGGATCGGCGAGGGTCGGCACGCTCGGGACCGTGTTGTCGATCCGGCCGGTGAGCACGGCGGAGCTGGTCGCGTGTCCCGCCCCGTCGGTGGCGACCGCGCGCAGGTCGTAGAGCCCGTCGGCCCGTGCGGTGGTGTCCCACGCGCAGCCGGTCGAGCCGGTGCAGATCTCGGTCCACGCGCCGGCACCCTCGCGGTACTCGTAGCGGACGCTCGCCACGCCGGTGCCGTCGCCGTCGCCGGTGGTGGCGCCGAGCGCGACGGTCCCGGCCATGGTGCCCGGGTCGGTCATCGCGACCGCCGGCGCCGTGTTGTCGACCGTCCGCGTGACCGGTGACGTGGCCTGCGAGTTGCCCGCCGCATCGGCCGCCCGCGCCCGCAGCTCGTACGGGCCATCGGCCAGCGTCGTGGTCGCCAGGGGGCAGGAGCGCGGGGAGATCGGGCCGGAGCACACCTCGGTCCACGCGCCGCGGCCGGCCGGGCGGTAGTCGATCGCCAGCGTCGCGAGGCCCGAGTGGGGGTCCGCTCCCGTGGTCGTCAGCACCTCGGTGCCCTCCAGCCACGGGTCGGGAGCGTCGAGCGACACGGTCGGCGCGCCGTTGTCGACCAGCCGCGTCAGCGCAGCCGACGCGCGCTCGTAGCCGGCCTGGTCGACGGCCACCGCGCGCAGATCGCGCGAGCCGTCGGCCACGCCGGCCGTGTCCCAGTCGCATGCGTACGGCGCCGTGCCGTCCTCGCACGCCTCCACCCACACGCCTGCACCCGGGACCGAGGTCTCGAAGCGCACGGCGTCGATCCCGCGCTCGGAGCTCGCGGTCGCGTCCAAGGACACCGTGCCGTGCAGCGGGGCGCCCGGGTCCGACATCGCCACGGCGACCGTGTTGAAGTCGGCCGCCGCTCCGAACGCGTTCGCGGGCGACGTCGAGGCGGCCGTGAAGTCGGCCCCCGAGGCCGTGACGCCCGGGATCGCGAGCAGTGCGGCGAGGGCGAGCCACAGCCGGCTCATACGGCCGCCCCCGCACGCGCCTGGACGCCCAGCTGCCGCCACAGCCGGGCGAGGCTGAAGCCGGCGATCAGCAGCGCCGGCAGGGCGATCACGGCCATCCGGACATCCCGCCGCCCGAGCGCGAGCAGCGCGTGGCCGGCGTACGGGACGCCGGTCGTCACGCGCGCCTGGGTCGGCCGGTCGAGCCGGAACGTCCACGGGTCGGCGACCGAGTTGGCGTCGCCCTTCGTACGGAGCACGCCGTCGCGCCCGATGGAGGCGATCCGGTGCGTCACGAGGTGCTCCGGGCCGGCCCCGGGCGGCGGGCGGTACGTGATCACGTCCCCCACCCGCAGCTCGCCCACCGGCACGACCTCGGCCAGCACGAGCGAGCCGCGGTCGAACGTCGGGCTCATCGACCCGGAGACGATCGCGTAGCGCTGCATGCCCACCACCGCCGGGACGAGCACGAGCAGGGCGAAGAAGAGCGCAACGGCGAGCGCCGCGCCGGACGAGAATCGCCCGGCGCGGCGGATCATTGCCTTCCCTGGGCTCGCCATCGCGGCTGGCCTTCCCTGGCCGGCTGCCTGCCCTGTATTAGACGGCGTCGAAGTCGAACTGGACCTCGGAGGAGTCGCCCTGGTAGGCGTCGTCCGCCGAGCCGTCGAGCGCCACGGTGAACTCGTAGCGGTGCTTCTCGCCGCCGCCGTACGTGCCCAGCGCGGTGGCGCCCATCGCGCCGAGCGTGCCGTCGTACACGGTCACGTCGTCGCCGTCGCCGCAGGTGGGCGCGGAGCCGGCGAACTCGCCGCAGTCCACGACCTCGAGGTTGAGCTTCGCCGACAGCGGGTTGGCGACGTCCGAGTCCACGGGCGCGGTGCGCGCGAGGGTGAACGCGCCGTCCAGCGAGCCGTCGTTCTCGATGTCGACCGTGCCGGCGGCCTCCGGGCCTGCCGGGCGGAGGTCGGACGCCGTCAGGACGGCCGTGCCCTCCTTGGAGTTGACGATCGAGAGCGTGCCGGAGGCGAAGGTGTTGGCGGGGTTGGCCGAGGAGGCCGTGAAGTCGGCGCCGGAGCCGACCACGGCGCCGGCGGCGAGGAGGAGCGTGAGGAGCGCGCCGAGCGCGAGCCGCGGCTGGGCCGCGAGGACCTGCAGACGGGACATTGGAGATGACCTTCCTTGGTGGGTGCCTGGTGCGAGCGTCCGTGCGGAGCTCTCCATGCCGGCAACCGAGCCATCTCGACGTCCTGCGAGACCTCTGGCTTTGCGTCCCCGCCTCGCGACGGGTTTGCCTTACTTCGGCACTCCCTAGATCGGGTCGCGACCCCAACTTCTTGATGCCTTCTGGACGGACGGTCGAGTCAGCGGCCGCGCCAGCGCGGCGGGCGCTTCTCCGCGAACGCGCGCACGCCCTCGGCGAAGTCCTCGGTGCCGAAGCACTCCTCGCGCAGCGCCACGAGCTCGGTCTCGGTGGCCGGGTCGAGCGCCCCCTCGGCCGCCAGCAGCTCGCGCAGCACGCGCTTGTTGCCGCGCTGGGAGAGCGGCGCCAGCGCGGCGATGCCCGCCGCGTAGGCGACGGCGCCGGCCGCGAGCATGTCCGGCTCCAGGACGTCGTTCACCACCCCCACTGCAGCGCCACCCGCGCGGGCACGTTGCGCGCGGTGAAGAACAGCTCGCGCGTGCGCGTCACCCCGATCGCGTCGACGAACCTGCGCAGCCCCGTGTGCGAGTAGACGAGCCCAAGCCTCGCCGGCGGCATCCCCAGCTTCGCGGCCTCCGAGGCGATCCGCAGGTCGCACGACAGCGCCAGCTCCAGCCCGCCTCCGATCGCGTGGCCGTTCAAGGCGGCGACGCTCGGGAACGGCAGCGCGTCCAGCGCCTCGATCGCCGCGTGGAACGGGTGCGCGACGAGCGCGGCCGCCTCGTCGAGGTCGCCGATGTCGTAGCCGGCGGAGAAGACCGGGCCGGCGGCGGTGACGAGCAGGCAGCGGGCGTCGAGCCGGGGCAGCGTCGTCGCGAACGCGTCGAGGATCTCGTGGTCGAGCGCGTTGCGCTTGCCGGGGTTCTCGATCGTCAGCCGCGCGACGCCGTCCGCCGGATGGTCCAGGCGCAGCTCTCCCACTACTCGAGCACGACGAGGGTGTCGCCCTCGGACACCGACTGGCCCTCCGCCACGAGGACCTCCTTGACCTTGCCCTCGTCCTCGGCCTCGACGGGCATCTCCATCTTCATCGACTCGAGGATCACGACCGTGTCGCCCTCCACGATGGCGTCGCCCACCGCGACCTCGACCTTCCAGACGGTGCCCGTGATGTGCGCCTCGACGTTCGGCATCGGCTGGCACGATACCCGGCGATGCTGCTCGCCATCGACCAGGGGACGACGGGCACCGCGTGCCTAGTCTTCGACCTGGAGGGCGAGCCGGTCGGCCGCGCGTACCGGGAGTTCACCCAGCACTTCCCGCGGCCCGGCTGGGTGGAGCACGACGCGGCGGAGATCTGGGACGTCTCGCACGCGGTGGCCGGCGAGGCGCTGCAGTCGGCGCTGTTCGGCCAGCGCTGCCTGGAGCCGGGGCGGATGGGCGAGGACGAGCGCGCCGCGCTGCTGGCGGGCTGGCACCGCGCGCTCGAGCGCTCCCGCGGGTGGGCGGCCGAGTAGGCTCGGACCCCATGGCGGAAGAGCTCGCTCCGATGAAGGAGCAGGTCTACAAGGACCCGCGCCCGGAGTCCTATTTCACGCGCTTCCACGAGCGCGCCCGCACGCGCGGGCCGGACTGGGTGTACGACGCCGTGCGCATCCTCACCACGCTCTACGCATGGGTCCTCTTCCGCCTCCGTGGGTTCTCGGCGGAGAAGGTCCCGGCCGCCGGCCCCGTGGTCCTGGCGCCGAACCACTTCTCGTTCATGGACCACTTCTTCCTCGGCGTCTCGATCCGCCGGAAGGTGCGCTTCATGGCCAAGTCCCAGCTCTTCTCGCCGCCGATGCAGTGGGTCTACACGCACGGCGGCGTGTTCCCGGTGCGCCGCGGCTACTCCGACGAGGAGGCGTTCAAGACCGCGGGCTTGATCCTCGCCCGCGGCGGCTGCGTGGCCATGTACGCCGAGGGCGGCCGCTCGCGCACCGGCAAGCTGTCCGAGAACGTCAAGCGCGGCATCGGCCGGCTGGCGCTGGAGTCCGGCGCCCCGGTCGTGCCCGTCGCGATCCACGGCTCCTCGCGCGTGCGCAACTGGAAGCGGCTCCAGTTCCCCCCGGTCACCGTGCTGTACGGCGACCCGATCCGGTGGGAGCGGCTCGAGCACCCCAGCCGGGAGCAGCAGCAGGCCGTCGCGAACGAGATCTTCGCCGAGATCCGCGCCCTGTACGCCCGGCTCGACGCGGTCGGCCGGCGCGGCCTGGCGCGCGGGCGGCGCGAGCTGCACCGCGC
>JBOGYU010000108.1:0-11475 GCA_050696935.1 Solirubrobacteraceae bacterium
AGGTGCGTGTCAGAACCCCGATCGAGATGTGATCGCAGAGGCGCTGATCGGTCCGGGGCTTGACCCAGCCGGCCCGGGGCATGCGGCAACCGTACCCGGAGCACCGGACGTTAAGTTATGGGTATTGCACTTAGAGGCCATCTTCGGCGTGACCGAAGATGGCCTGCGTAGGCGAAGTCAGGCGCCCGGCGCGGTGTCAGGCTCCGCCGCGAACCATTGGGCGGACGCGAGAGGAGTGAAGATGGCTGGACCAACCGAGACGATCGACCAGGCCGTAGGTTCGGCGGCGACCCAAGGTGACCTCTGGGGAGAACGCGCCCGCGATTGGGCCGATGTCCTCGAGGGCTGGAACGGATGGGGGCTGGACGCGTACCGCAACATCCTCGAGCGCGTCACGGTCCGGAGGGGAACGAAGCTGCTCGACATGGACTGCGGCGCGGGCCGGTTCAGCCGCATCGCCGCCGACCGCGGCGCGCAGGTCGCGGGCATCGACGCGACCGCGGCCTTCATCGAGATCGCACGTGAGCGCGTCCGCGGCGGCGACTTCCGGATAGGCGATCTGGAACAGCTTCCCTGGCCCGACGACTCGTTCGATGTCGTCACCGGCTTCAACTCGTTCATCTTCGCGGCAAACATCGACTGTGCGCTGCGCGAGGCGAGGCGGGTCGCTCAGCCCGGGGGGAGCGTGGCGATCACCGCTTTCGGCCGCCCGGACCGCTGCGAATCGACGCACGTCTTCGGGTCGGTCGGGCAGCTCCTGCCCGCGCAGTCGGACGATGACGGCCCCGCGCTGCACGAGGAGGGGACGCTCGAGTCCCTGGCGACGGAGGCCGGCCTTGCGCCGAAGGTGGTGGGGTATTTCGAGGTCACCGAGGAGTACCCGGACCTGGCCACGTTCCTGCGCGGCTACCTCGCCGCCGGGCCGATCGTCCGCGCTTGCCGGTCTCTCGGTGATCAGGCCGTCCGCGACGCGCTCACGGAGGGCGTGCGGCCGCTGATCACCGCCAGCGGCGGCGTGCGCATCGAGGACGAGCTGCGCTACCTGATCGCGAGCGCCTGACCCCCGGTCCGAACGCCGAGCCGCCGCCTTCTGCTTCCCAACGAACGGAGGCGTGTCGTCAGACGCGCCGCTCGCTCTCGCACGGGACGACCTCCGAGCGTCTCGAAAGACGATGAGCTCACGCTCGCTTCCGTCGACGGTGCGAAAGTCTGGACGGCGACGCCCGTGACGCGCGCTGATCGTGGCATGAAAATCGGGCTCGGAGGCTCCGTCCGGCCCTGAACGTACGGTCGGGTGATCCGGGACGGGGGCCTTCTTGGGAGAACGCAGGCGGGCAGGCCGTTTTGGACGATGCGCTTCGAGCGCGGGCTGTTCTCTTTGGCCGCCCCTGCGACTTGCCCGGGTTGTGCCGCGAGCACGTATCGGTCGGTGTCGTTCGCCCGCAGGTTCTCCTCGTTGCATACGACGGGAGGTGCGAGGTGTCGCAGTTGTTGAGGTGGGTCGGTCGCGCGATCGGCCTTGACTTGCATCGCGATTTCTGTGAGATCGCGATCTGTGAGGACGGCGTGGTTCGCTCCGCTGGCCGGGTGAGCATGACGCCGGAGGCGCTGGAGGCGTTCGCGGCGAGCCTGGAGTCGACGGACCGGGTGGCGCTGGAGGTCTCGGGTGGCGCGTGGGAGGTCGCGCGGCTGCTTGAGCCGCACGTGCAGAAGGTGATCGTGGTCTCACCGGATGACAGCGGGATCGCGCAGGCGCGCACCAAGACCGACAAGCTCGACGCGCGGGCGCTGGCGAAGTTGTTGTGGCAGGGCGAACTGGACGCGGTGTGGATGCCCGACGAGCGCTGTCGCGTGTTGCGGCGTCGGCTCGCGCGCCGCGAGCAGCTGGTCCGCTCGCGGTCGCGCACCAAAAACGAGGTGCACGCGGTCCTGATGCGCCGGCTGCAGGGCAAGCCGCCGTGCTCTGATCTGTTCGGGGGTCAAGGGCCGCAAGTGGCTTCGCTCCCGGGAGCTGCCGGTCGAGGAGGCCGAGACCGTGCAGTCGGCGCTCAGGCAGATCGCGTTCCTGGACCGCGAGATCGCAGACGTCGAGCGGCTGATCGCCAAACAGATGCTGCACTCGCCCGACGCCAGGCGACTGATGAGCGTGCCGGGCGTGAATCTGGTCGCGACCGCGGCGTTCCTCGCGGCGATTGGCGACATCGGCCGCTTGTCGAATTCGCGGCGGCTGGTCGCCTATCTCGGCTTGGACCCGAAGGTCCGCCAGTCCGGCGAGCAGCCTGCCCGCTCGGGGCGGATCACCAAGCGCGGCTCGGCATCTGCGCGGTGGGCGCTGGTCGAGGCCGCCTGGAGCGTCGTCTGCCAGCCCGGCCCGCTGCGCGCCTACTACCAGCGCATCAGGGCTCGCCGCGGGCACGGCAAGGCGATCGTCGCCGCGGCGCGCAAGCTCGCGGTGTTGTTCTGGTGCCTGCTGCACCGCGGGGAGGACTACGCCCACCAGCAGCCGTCGCTGACCGCACAAAAGCTCCGGCGGCTCGAGCTCGCCGCCGGCGCGCCGGTCCGCAAGGGCCGGCCGTCAGGCGTGTGGATCACCCACCAGAAGATGCGCCAAGCCGAGAAGGAGCTCGCCGCGCAGGCGCAGGCGTCCTACGAGCACGCGGTTCGCGACTGGCAAGCCGGACGGCCGAAGAAGACGGGCGCGAGCGTGACAGCGGAGCGCGCATAGATCAGGCCCTCGAAGGGCAACGTCGCGCGGCAGGCCCGCGAGCTCCAGACGCCTGCTCTTTGACTCGTCATCGGCTCGCGCCCGCAGACAACCTAGCGCCCCGCACCCGACGTCGACCACCACGACGGTGACCACGCGCGCGCAAAATCCGCCCAGAACCACACCGACCGGGACCGCCGCCGGCCGAGCCGGCCTCCCAGGAGCCGATCTAAGGCCCTCGGCGACACCTCCGCGACCCATCCATCGTCCGAAATCGCCCCAAATTCCGTCAAAAGCGTCGCCGGCCACCCTTGATTTTCATCGGTCGTCCAATTGAGGAGCGAGCCTTCCGAGCTCCGACACGCTCGCTCGCGGTGCGATGCATCATTCTCGTGCCCGAGATTGCCAGCTGGCGCCTGAGCGTGGTCACGACACTCGACAGTCGCAGCGAGACCGCGATCTCGGGACCACTTCACACCACCCACCGCATCGCCGCCCGCCGCTCCGGCTCATAGCACCAGAAGGCGCCGGTCCGGACGCTGCGCTCGAGGTGCTCGGCGAGGGTCGGGGCGTGCTCTGCGATCCGATCGAGCGCAGTCTTGATCGCGACGCGGGCTGGCTCGGTGGCCGAGCAGGCGCGGCGCTCCCGGCCGCCGAGGCCGAAGAAGCTGCGAGCGCCCCGGCCCGCTCGAGTTCCTCCTCGATGTCTGCGAGGCGCTTCAGGTAGACAGCGCAGGCGGCCCGGTCGAGGTGGTAGCCCGCGTCGCCGAGGCCGGCGGGTTCGAGCTCCGCGCAGGCCTGGGCGCCATTGATCCGCTCCGACGCCCGCGGTGAGCCCCTCGACGGCCTGCACCAGCTCCAAGCCATGGCCGCTCGCGGCCGGATTCGGCGACCAGCTCGGCCAGGTAGCGCAACCCTTGAGGTCATGCAGCTGGGCCTGCTCGCCGGCGAAGGCGAGGTCCCAGTAATCGCCCTGGCGCTGGAAGCGGGTGGGCTCGGGCTCTCTGGGGAGCGGTGGGGAAGGCTCCAGCGCCGTCGCCGCAGCGAGGGCGGCGCTGCATTCCTCACTCGCATCACGACCCGGCCAGACCCACGCTCATGCCGCCGAGCCTTTCGTGCGGCGAAGTGGGCGCAGCAACACACGCAGGCCATGGGGTGACATCGGGTACAGGTGCATGCTGGTGCCGATCGGCGGGTCAGGCCGGCTGCTGCGTCGGCGAGAACTCGGTGAGTGCTTCAGCGAGCGCCTCGGGATGGGTCAGCGGGGCGGCGTGCCCGGCGCCGGGAATCTCTTGTATCCGTGCGTTGGGGACGTGGTCGGCCACGTGCCGCGCGGCGGCGGTGGCGTAAGGCTTGGTGTCCGATCCGTGCAGCACCAGCACCGGAGTCGAGATCGCGCCGAGCACGGCCGGATCATCAGGGGTGGGGCCTTCGTACTCCATCTGTTGCTGGAAGAAGTTGAGCAGGTTCGGGACGTAGCGGCCTGCGGCCTCGAAGTAGCCGGCGTCCTCGGCCACGGCGATGTCGTCGTCGTTGAAGGGGAAACCAGCGAACTCGCGCATCGCATCCGTCAACCTGCCTTCGGCGGCCAGCTCGCCCATGCGGGCGACGGCGTCGCCGAGAGCCGCTTGCTCCTGCTCGTCCATCAGGCCCGGCATCACAGGCTCAACGGGGGCCACCGCGTCCACCGCGCCGGACTGGGCCCCCGCGGCGGCGAGTGCCAGGTCGGCGCCGAGGGACCAACCCACCAGGCCGGTCGGTTCTCCGATGCTGTCGACGTAGGCGAGGACGTCGTCGACCAGCCGACCGAAGCTGAGGTCGAGGTGATCGCCGCTGAGGCCACGGCCCCGCAAGCTCGGCAGATGGCAGGTGAACCGGTCGGTCAGGTGCCCCAGCAGCGCCTGCCAGTCGATGTCGCCATCGCCAATGGCCCCTTGCACGAACACCAGCGGCGGCCCTTGGCCCTGCACGGTCGCACCGATAGTGACGCCGTCGGTGGTGGTCACGTAGTGGGTGCGCTGGTTGCTCATGTGCTCTCTCCTGCGTCTCGTGCGGTCGTGCCTGCAACGATGGCGCAGACGACGTCGGAGAACGTCACCCGACCGGGTACTTTTCGGCGGCCAGGGGTGCTACTACAGGTCGCGGCGGGCGACCTGTGCGGCGAGGTCCGCGCGTCCGTCGACCTCCACCTTGGCGTAGACGTGGGTCAGGTGCTTCTTGACCGTGTTGACGCTCATGAACAGGCGTTGACCGATCTCGGCGTTGGTGTGGCCTTCGGCGACCAGCCGCACGACGTCGCGTTCGACGGGAGTCAGTGACGCCCAGCCGATCTGCGGGCGCTGACGCTCGCCCCGTCCGCGGCGGGCATAGGCGACCGCGTCGGCCAGCGACAGCTCGCTGCCCGCGTCCCAGCATGCCGTCGCGTCGGTGAGGTCCAGCGCCGCTTGTGCAGTGCTGCGGGCACGATCGAAGCGGTCGGCCTGGAAGGGGAGGCGGGCGATGCCCGTGTCGGTGTGGAACCGTTGCGACGCGGCGAGCAGGCGAAGCGACCGCTCGGGCTCGCCGAGGCCTACGGCCAGGTCGGCGATCGTCTCCAGTGCCGCGGCGGCCCCGACCCGGTCGCCGTAGCCGTCGAGGACCTCCAGGCCGTCATGGGCCAGCTCCCACGCCTTTCCGAGGTCCTCGTCCTCCTTCTTGGCCAGCTCCGCGAGGCCGAGCAACGACCGACCCAGCGGGAACGGGAGCCGTGGGTCGGTCGACAGTGCGCGGCTGGCCTCCAGATGTGCTCGCGCGTCGTCGTGGCGCTGCTGGCCGTGTGCGAGCACGCCCAGCAGCCACTCGCCGATGGACTCGTCCCAGCGGCTGCCCCTCCCACGGCTGATCCACACGATCTCCGCAGCCGTGGCCCGAGCAGTTTCCAGATCGCCGGATGCGTAGGCCGACAATGCGAGCCAGGGACGGAGGAACTCGTCGTCGTGGGTCGTCCCCTCCAGACCAGGTCTGCGCAGGACCGCCTGCGCCTTGGACAGCCAGTCCTGCGCCTGACCGTGATCGCCCTGCAGGACGTCAGCCGCTCCGAGGCCGGCGAGCCCGATTGCCTCCCACCCGGGACGTCCGACCTGCCGGCTGACCTCGACGGCACATCGAGCGTGTCGGCGTGACCGGTCGACCCGACCGGACCACACCGGCCACAGCCCAAGGACCCCGTGGGCGGCGGGCAGATGGAAGGCGACCTCCGCAGTTTGGGAGACCTCGATCGCCTGCTCGAGCGGGCGGCACCCGGCGTCGATCGTGCGGCTGCGAAGCAGCGTCCATCCGGCGAGCGCGAGGACGTAGGCGTGGATCGCAGCATCACCGCACTGCTCGGCGTGCTCGACCGCCTCCTCGACGTCAGCGTCCACCTGCTCGTTGGTCGACAGCCCCGACGCGGCCCCCGCCTGGGCCCGAACGCTCAAACCGAGCGCCAGCGCACCGTCCACACCAGCGGCGCGTGCCGCGTCGACCGCCTGGCTCGCCGAGCGATGGGCGCTGGCCGGCTTGGCGCCGCCGAGGTCCAGGAGCGCCGCGGTGGTCAGCCCACGCACTCGCTCGTCATCACGGGCGCCCGGGCCCTCGACCGCGTCGTGCAGGCGTCGGTGCACCTCTCCGGACAGGCCGCGCTCGAACCAGAAGCGGACGATCGGCTCGGTGATGTCCACCAGCCCTCGCAGGTCTCCGGACTCCGCCGCCCAGTCCATCGCGGCGCGCAGATCGTCGAGGTCGGTCGCGAGCCGCGCCATCCAGGGCTCAGGCTGTCCACCGGTGAGACCTGCGTGCGCCCGCCCGGCCAGCCCGACATGAAACTGCAGATGGCGATCGCGCACCCGGGCGGGATCGTCCAGCTCGGACAGTCGCTGCCGGGCATAGACTCGGATCGTCTCCAACAGCCGGTAGCGGGCCCTCCCGTGGCGCTCCACGACCTCCAACATTGACTGCTCGGCCAGTGCGACGACCAGGTCGAGCACGTCGTCGCCGTCGATGCCGTCCCCCGCCACCACCGCCTCCGCGGCGTCGAGCTCGAACGAGCCGGCGAACACCGACAGCCTCGCCAACGCCAACCGCTGCGCGTCATCGAGCAGGTCGTAGCTCCAGTCCAGCGACGCCTCCAGCGTTCGCTGACGTGCCGGCGCCCCCCGCACCCCGCCGGTCAGCAGCCTGAACCGGTCCGACAGGCCGGCGGCGATCTGCGCCGACGACAACACCCGCACCCGCGCCGCCGCCAGCTCGATCGCCAACGGGATCCCATCCAGGCGCCGGCAGATCTCGGCCACCGCCGCGGCGTTGTCGTCGCCGATCCGAAAGTCCGTGCGCACCTGCCGGGCCCGCACCTCGAACAGCCGCGCCGCGTCCGCGGCGGCGACCGTGCTGGCGGACCGAGCGTCGGGAGCGGGCACCGGCAGTGGGGCGACCTCTAATGTCGCCTCACCCTCGACGACCAGCGCCACGCGGCTGGTGGCCAACACGTGCAACTGCGGACACGCCGACAACAACTCGCCGACCAGTTCCGCGCACGCTGCCACCAAGTGCTCGCAATTGTCGAGCACCACGAGCAGATGCCGTGCATGAAGCTGCTCGGCGAGCGTGTCGACCAGCGCCTGGTCGGGTCGCTCGCGGACGCCCACCGCCGCACCGACGGCTGGAGCGACCATGGCGGGCTCGCTCACGCCTTGCAAGTCCACCCAACAGGCCCCATCGGAAAACCGCGACGCCACGTCCCCGACGACCTCCACCGCCAGCCGCGTCTTACCGCAGCCACCCGGACCGGACAACGTCACCACCCGGGCGTCCGCGACCAGGTCGGCCACCTTCACACGTTCACGCCCGCGGCCGACGAACGCCGCGACCCCAACAGGCAGCCCGCTGTGCATCTCCATGGACTCCACCCTGCCCCGATCGTACGAGCACGCCAGCACATGCGCCCCTGCACTCCCGCGGGGGGCGCAGAGCGGGAACTGCCGACCGGCCGCGGAGAACCGGTGTCGATCAGTCGGCGCCGCGGGACTATGCGCGCAACCTCGCGTCTGCGGACGCGCTGGCGGCCACTCCCAACGGGGACTTCCGCTCGCGTCGTCCACGCTCCGAGCGGGGTCGCCCGCGCGCCCTGCGCCGATGCGGGCCGAGGGAGTTGCGCGCTCTGTGGGTATGGTCGCGCTTCTGCTTCGCGCGGTGGCCGTTGCGCAAAGGCGGTGGGTGAGCGTTTCCGCGGAAGCGGTTGGGTGCGGGCGTTTCCGCGGAAGCGCTCGTCGGCTGGCGAGGCGCGGGCCGCCTGGCGGCCGGCTCAGGCCGGCAGCGGCGCGGTGGTGTGCTTGTAGAGCTTGAGCAGGTTGTGGGTGGCGGTCATGAGCCGCCATTCGGACCGGGCGGCCGATCTGCCGCGGCGTTGGAAGCGGTCCATCCGGCGGTTGAACTTGGTGTGCGCGAAGACCGGTTCGATCATGCCTTGGCGCTTGCCGTAGAGCTCGCCGCCGCGCTCACTGGCGAGCACCCGGCGCATGAACGTGTAGAGGCCGCCGTCCCAGCCTGGGCGGGCGCCCTTGCGTTTGCCGGCGTCGGGCGGGATCAGCACCACGGTTCCGCCGCCGGTGAGGCTCTCCATCTGCGCCTGGTGCCAGTAGCCGGCGTCCGCGAGCACCACCGCCGGCGCGGCCGCGATCCGCGCCGCCGCAAGTTCCTTGTCGGTGGCGCTGACCATCGGCTCAAGGTGCCCGAAGTCTGGGCTGTCGACGGTCACCTCGGCCGCGATCACGATCTGCTGCTCGGTGCAGACGGCCTGCGCGTTGTAGCCCTGCACCCAGCCGCGCGAGGTCTTGACGTTGCGCGAGTCGGGATCGGTCACGTTGATCTTCCCCGCCGGCATGTCCGACGGCCGGTACGGGTTGGGCGAGCGGCCGAAGCGGCGGCCGTCCTTCATCCGCCCGCGCGCCCGGTAGGCCTCATAGTCGGCGTTCGCGCGGCACTCGACCTCGTGCTCCTCTTCCAAGCGGCGCTTGGCCTGCTTGAGCCGATCCGGCCGCGAGCGCGGGATCGGCCGGGCCTCCTCGGCGCGCCGGTCATCCAGCCGGCGCTTGGCCTCGCGCAGCCAGCCGCGTCGGCCCTGCGCGGTCGCCAGCTCGCTCGGCAGCTCATCGCCGCGCCGCTCACCGAACTGCTCGTCCTCGGCGGCGTCGACCGCGTCGGCCTCGGCGAGGATCTCGCGCGCGATCTCCTCATAGCTGCGGGTCGCGTGCTGCGACGCGTTCGCGTGCACCTTCGTGCCATCGATCGCGACCACCCCAACCCGCACCAGGCCCGCCTCGGCGCAGAGCGCGAGCACCTCGCCGAACAGGCCGGCGAGCGCCGCCTCGTGGCGCTGACGGAAGCGCGCGATCGTCGTGTGATCGGGCCGCTGATTGGCGCCGATCACGCGCGCGGCGACATCCTCACCGCAGCGCCGCTCGATCCGCCGCGACGACCGCTCGCCGATCGCGTAGGCGTACAGCAACAGCGCCACCATCATCGCCGGATCGTGCGCCGCCCGGCCGTGACCGTCGGCGCGATAGGACGCGCAAAACGCGGCCAGATCCATCGCCGCGACGGCGTCGATCACAAACCACGCGAGGTGATCCTCCGGCAGCCACTCGCGCAGGCTCGGCGGCAACAACAACTCCTGCTCGCGATCACACGCCAGGAAATTCTGCGGCATACCCGCATCCTCTTAATCGGGCCGGACAGACCCCCTTTGTGCAACAGCCACCGCGGAAAGCGAGCATCGCGCGCGGGTGACCGGCACGCTCGCTGCGGACGAGGCGCGAGCGCGGCGGCTGGCGCTCGGCCCGCTTCCGCTCTCAACCAGAGCGGTAGCCTCGGCATTCGCGATGTACACCGGTCGCCGCCTCGCCGTGGACCACCGCGACCTCGACGTCAGGCGCCTGCTGATGCTTCCCGAGCGCGAGGACAACGCAGCCGCGGCTGCCCCGCGCGCCGCCCAGCGTTCAATGCTGCACCGATCCTCCCCAGGCCCAGTGTGGCCTGCCCGGCTCAGGCGGCGTGAGTGAGCGTCCGGTAGCGGCGGAGGGCGGCATCGAAGCCGACGCGCCGCTCGTCGAGCTGGTCGCGCAGTTCGGCGAGCCGGTACTCGGCGAAGTAGGCGGGTTCGAGGTCGAGCGCGTGGGCGATCAGTTCGAGCGCGCGTGGACTCGGTCGGGCGCGCCCGGCGATCAGGTTGGCGAGGTGGCCATGCGTGAGTCTATCGCCGACTGGATCGACCCGGCGGGTGCGTTCGCTCAGCGCGCGGTAGCTGAGCTGCCGCTCGGTCATCAGCGCGGCAAGGGTGTGCGCGAGTGGCCGGTCGCTCGGTGCCAGGGGCGCCACGGCGGCGAGCGTAGCGCCCGCACTGGTCGTGGCCGCCGGCGTGCAAGCCGGCATTCGGTGATTGCGCGTCGCGGCGCTGCTGCTGTTTGCTGCTCGCCAAACGGCGAGCGCGGGAGGTGCGCTGCGGTGGGTGAACTCGACGCGGACGGAGTGGTCAGCGACAAGCAGTTCCGCGCGGTGGTGCTCGAGCGTCTGCTGCCAGCGCGCGACCACGGGTCCGTGCCGCGGGCGGCCGTGCGCGACGCGGCCGACGCGTGCGGCGTGTCGGAGCGCACGCTGTGGCGGTGGCTGCAACGTGGCCAGATCCCGCAGCGCGCCCCTTGGGCGTGGACGCCGACCGCGCGAACCACGGAGCTGCTGGAGCGGTGGCGCGGCAACGTCGCGGCCGTGCACCGCCAGTTGGTCGAGGAGGGCGAGCGGGTGCCGTCGCGGCGGACGGTGGCGCGTGCGCTTGCGCGCGAGCTGCGGCCGGTCGAGCGTGAGTACCCGTTGCGGGGCGTTGCCGCTGTTCGGGATCGTTCGGTGTATCTGCGGCACGTGGCGCAGCATCGGGCGGAGTGCTACGAGGCGGATCACAAGGAGCTCTCGATCGAGGTGCTGCCGCCGCGCGCGACGCGGCCGCGGCGGCCGTGGGTGACGGTGTTCGTCGATCAGTTCTCGCGGCTGATCGTTGGGTGGGCGATCTCGCTGCGCCCGACGCAGGCCGAGGTACTCGCCGCCCTGCGGATGGCCGTCACCGTCGACCCTGCGCGCGGTCCGTTCGGCGGCGTGCCCGCCGTGCTGCGCTGGGATCGGGGGCTGGAGTTCGCGGCGTGCTCGATCGAGCAGGCGACCCAGGCGCTGGGCTGCGTGTCGCGGCGCACGGAGGCGTATTCGCCGTGGCAGAAGGGCAAGGTGGAGCGGCTGAACCGCACGATCGAGCAGACGCTGCTGCAGGGCCTGCCCGGCTGGACGGGCGGGCCGCGCGATGAGCGCGGCCGGCTCGTGGACGAGCCGCTGTTGACGCTCGAGCGGTTCGTGGCCGCGTTCGCCGATTGGGTGGTCGAGTACAACACGCGCCGGCCGCACGACGGGCTCGGCGGCCGCACGCCGCTTGATGCGTGGACGTCGGACGCGACGCCGGTACGCTCGCTCGGGCACGAGGAGGCGCGCTGGATGCTGCTGGCGCGCACCAGGCGCGGGTGCTCAAGGACGGCATCCATCACGGCGGGCGGATCTACTTCGCGCCCGAGCTGTCGGGGCTGGGCGGAGAGACCGTTGAGGTCGCGCACATGCCGCACGACCCGCGCTTCATCGAGATCTTCCACCGCGACCGGTGGCTGGCGACCGCGCGGCCGCAGGGCGAGCTGACCGCCGCCGACCGCCAAGCGGCGCTCGAGCGC
>JBOGYU010000109.1:0-11425 GCA_050696935.1 Solirubrobacteraceae bacterium
GACCTGTTCGCCCACTGGCGCTTCGGCGCGCGCCCCGACGGCTGGACGATGGGAGCCGGATGACGGGAGACCGTCACGTCCGGTTCTGCGAGCGCCGGGGGGTGCGACTCCCCCCGGCGACTCACCCGAGAGCCTGGTAGGGGCCGTAGAAGACGCCCGCATGCGTCCCGGAAGCGGGTGCGGTGTGTTCCGCAAGCCGATCGGGTCCGGCACGCCTTCCGGACTGCGATGGATGATCGAGGACTGGCTCGGGGCGTGCCCCGCTCAGGGAGTGCTCGTCCCCTGAAGGACGTCGCTGGCGGCGCAGGCGAAGGCCTGGGTCTTCGCGGAGTGATCGCTCTTGAGCCAGACGAGCGCTGTGTGCGAGGGAGGCAGGTCGCGGAT
The DNA here is from genome assembly GCA_050696935.1 of Solirubrobacteraceae bacterium. Classification (GTDB taxonomy): domain Bacteria; phylum Actinomycetota; class Thermoleophilia; order Solirubrobacterales; family Solirubrobacteraceae; genus DASSUW01. The sequence goes on from JBOGYU010000109.1 coordinate 385, forward strand.
CGGGACGGCGGTGACGCCGGGGTGGGGGTAGTGAGCGAGGAACGAGGGCACGGTGGGATGCACGAGCTCGCCGAGCGCGATGCGGGCCGGTGTTTCGGCGACCGCGCGACACTGGGTGCGGCGCAGCCGTCTGCCGGATGGCGTCTCGGGCGGGATGAATGCGTCCATCAGCTCGCGAGGGAGGGTGGCGATGTCGCTGACGGTTTCCTCGGCGAGGTCCTCGATGCAAACCGAGTCGCGTCTCGCGAGCGGGTGATCGGTGGCGACAGCAACGACCCGCGGCTCGCTGGAGAGGATCGGTCCGATCGCGATCCTCGGGTCGTGGAGCGGCAGGCGCATGGCGAGCATGTCGAGCTCACCGCGGCGTAGCCAGTCGATCTGGTCGCGAGCGAAGCCGGTGTCGGTGATCGCGACGCGGCAGGCGCTGTGGCGCGCCTCGAAGGCCTTGGCGATCTCGATCAGACGTGGTCCGCAGTTGCAGGTCGAGTACGTGCCGAGCCGCAGCGTTCCAGCCACGCCGGTGATGGTCTCGCGAGTCACGGCGACGGCGCGCTCGAGATCCTGGTAGGCGGAGGCGACGCTGTCGCGCAGTTGCTCACCGGCGGGGGTCAGCCGCACACGGCGGCTGGTGCGCTCGAACAGGCGGCCGCCGACGCGCGCCTCCAGCGTGCGGATCGTTTGGCTGACGCGCGAGGGCGTGAGCGCCAGGCGCTCGGCGGTGCGGCCGAAATGGAGCTCCTCGGCGAGGGTGAGGAACGCTCGGATCTCGCGCAACTCGACCGCCGACAACATCGTGAAGCGAGACTACACCCTGGCGTGAGCGATCGGCCCTTGTTCGCGGCTCGTGCACCGTTCAGGCTGAGGGCGATGTCGGGATCGGGTGGCGATCAGGCAGCGGCCGACCGGCCCGACGGGCGGGCGTGTGTGGACCTGGACTGCGACGCTTGCTGCGCCGCCCGGCTCGCCGTGCGGGGGTGCTAGGCATCTTCCTCGTCACTGGCGCGACCGGCAACGTCGGCGCAGAGCTCGTCAGAGCGCTGGCCGACGCCGGCGAGGAGGTGCGTGCGCTCACACGCCGCGCCGGCGCGTCGGGCTTGCCGCCCGAGGTGCGGTCGGTCGCCGGGGATCTGGACCGGCCTGCGAGTCTCTCGGGAGCGATGTCAGGGGTGCGCGGGATCTTCCTGCTGCCTGGATATCGCGACATGCATGGAGTGCTCGACCAGGCGCGACGGGCCGGCGTCGAACGCGTCGTGCAACTCTCGGGCGCCTCGGCCGCCAGCGGCGATATGAGCAACGCCGTCTCGGCGTACATGATCCGCTCCGAGGCGGCCGTGCGGGAGTCCGGGCTGGCATGGACCATCCTGCGCCCGGTCGCATTCATGTCCAACGCGCTGCGCTGGCTGCCGCAGCTGCAGGCCGGGGACGTCGTCCGCGTGCCGTTCGCGAACGTCAGGGCCGCGTGTGTCGATCCGTTCGACATCGGCGGCGTTGCTGCGGCCGCGCTGCTCGAGGATGGACACGAGGAGCAGGTCTACCTGCCGACGGGGCCGGAGTCGTTGTCACCCGAGGAGCAGGTCGCGACCCTCGCCGACGTGCTCGGCCGCGACCTGCGGTTCGAGGCGCAGCCCAACGACGAGGCGCGCGCGGAGATGCTCAAGGCCACGCCGCCCGAGTACGTCGACGCGTTCTTCGACTTCTACGTCTCGGGCTCGCTCGACGAGTCCCGGGTGCGCCCCACCGTGCACGACATCACCGGCCGGCCGCCCCGAACGTTCGCGCAGTGGGCGCAGGCGCACGCCGGAGCGTTCGCCTGATGCGTGCGAGAACCCCGAACACGGCGGCGTGCTCGATTCTGAGCGGCATGCACGGCAGCGGATGTCGTCAGCGATCGGCATGGCCGGCGCCTGTCGAGCGGAGGCCCGCATGTCTCAAGTGAAGAACCGTGATCCCGTCTGGCTGCGACGAGGAGTGGCGTGCCTCGCCGCGGTGCTCTCCGTGACGGCTCCGCTGTGCCTGGCCGGCGCGGCCGTCGCGAAACCCCAGCTCCATGACGTGATCCGCTCGGCCTCGAAGAACCCGGGCTCGGTCAACACGCTCTTGATCCGCGCCCCGCGCGGGCTGGTCATCATCGACGGCGGTCGCAACCGCGCAGGCGGTCGCCGCGCCGTCAGGCAGAGCCGTGGCACCGGCGAGCGGGTGGCGGCGATCCTGATCACGCACGCCCACCCGGACCATGTCGGTGGCCTGGGTGAGCTGCACCGCGCCTTCCCGCACGCGCCGATCTACGCGTCCAGGCAGACGGCGAAGATCATGCGCACCGACCCCCTGGGCTTCTATCCGCTCGCGCGGCGCGACGATCCTGACTTCCCGAGGCGACTGACCTATCCGACCCGGACCGTTCGAGACGGACGCACGCTGAACGTCGGCGGCCTGCACCTGCGGACCGCGGAGTTCGGACCCGGCGAGTCCCAGGCGGCGACCGTCTACTACCAGCCACGCACCCGGACGCTGTTCAGCGGCGACCTCACCGCCAACCACGCCACGCCGGCCCTGATCGAAGGCCACAGCTGCGGCTGGCTGCGCAACCTCGTGCGCCTAGACCGGCGCTTTCCCCACGCCCGGACCATCTACCCGGGACACGGCGCTCCCGGCCGCGCACACGTCCAGATCGCCCGACAGCGCAACTACCTCAAGACGTTCCGCCGCCTGGTCCGACCGGCCATCTCCCCGAGCTCGGCGGGCGGCTCGGCCGTGACCACCGGCGAGCGGGCGTCGATCATCAAGCAGGTCAAGCGCCGCTACCCCCACTACCCGCGCGTCGCTGCCCTGCCGACCCTACTGCAAGCAAACATCGCCGCGGTCGCCAGGGAACTCGACGCCGAGGATCCGACGACACGGCCGGCCACCTGCCGCCCATAGCACGTGGCCGGCGTCACGCAACAGGAGCGAGATGTCATTCCTGTCGTGCCGCGGGAGCGGCACCGGCCGCCCGGGTTTCCGAGCGAGTGACGTCACCCCCCACCCAGCGCGACACCGTTCCGCTCGGCTATCGGCCTGCGCGACACTGCTGCGGTGACCGACTTGCCGGTCTGGCGACCGAAATCGCTGCGGTGCGACCGCCCGATCAGGCTTGGCAGCGTCGGGCTCGCGATGGATCGTCGAGCGACATGACATTTGGAGCACGGTGGCTTCAGCTCCTTGCGCGGACGACGCGTTCGAATCGGGCGAAGGCGTTCGGCGCGCCGCGTCCGTGTTCGTCGCGGAGCTCGGCGGTTGGAAAGCCGGTCTGGATTACGGTCATGAGCGTCCTGCCGTTTTGTTCCTCGAACGCGAACTCGATCGTGAAGTCGAAGCTCGACCCGTCCGGTCGGCTTTCCGTCGTGGCGAGCACGAGTCGCCGCGGCCGCTCGATCACTTCAAAGACGTGCCGGTGGTGGTACAGGTGGTTGCGCGCGGGGCCGAACGTGATCGTCCAGACGCCGCCCACGCGCAAGTCGCAGTCGGACTCGACGATCCAGCCCGGGTCGTCCTGCCCGTAGAAGGCGTCTTGGCCACCCTCGGTGGCGAACGCGTCGAAGACCACGTCGGGCGGCGCGCCGATGACGCGCTCGAACCGCAGCTCGCTGGTCATCCGCGCTCTTCTACGTAGGCGCCGAATCGATCCAGCCGGCGTTGCCACGCGCGGCGGTAGTCGTCGATCCAGCCGGTCGCATCTTCGAGCTGCGCGGGGCCGAGGCGGCACTCCCGCGCGCGGCCCACCTTCGCGGTGATCACTAGATCGACCGTCTCGAGGATGCCGACGTGCTTCTTGACGCCATTAAGCGTGAGACCGAACGGCTCGGCGAGCTGGCCGAGCGTGGCCGGTCCGCGCGCGAGCCGCTCGAGGATGCTTCGCCGCGTCGGATCCGAAAGGGCAAAGAACGTCCGATCCAGTGTCTGGTTATGCTGCACCGATCGGTGCACTATAACTCAACGGAAATCAAGGGCACGCCGCCGACTGCAATCGCCGGCGCGGCCTCAAAGGCGCCCTCCGACCCGAAGGGGCTCTTCCGCTTCGGACAATCGCTTGCGCTTCAAGCGTTAGCGGCGACCACAGACCGACAGGAGCACATGTCCTCAGTCCAGCTCATCGCCCTGCCCGACGGCCCCTACCGGGTCGAAGGTGACGTCACGATCCTCGACCGCGACGAGCGACCGATCCCCAGTCCCGGCTCGCCCGTACACCTGTGCCGCTGCGGGCGCTCGAAGAGCAAGCCGTTCTGCGACGGCTCACATGCCCGCAGCGGCTGGACCGACGACGTGAGCTCGTATTCCGAGCGCGGCTAGCGCTCGAGAGAGGAGAACCATGCCCAGCTCCGTCCTCTACATGTCGATGTCGCTCGACGGGTTCATCGCCGGACCCGACGACGACGTCGACCATGGCCTCGGTGTCGATGGCGAGCGGCTGCACGACTGGCTCGGCGACTGGGACAGCGACAACCCGCGCAGATTCGACCCGCCCGGGCCGAGCGGGCAGGTCTTCGACGAGTCGATGGCCACGGGAGCGGTCGTCGTCGGGCGCCGCACGTTCGACCTCGCCGGCCGCTGGAACGGCGATCACCACGGCGTCCCGATCTTCGTCCCCACCCGCAGAGCGCCCTCCGAGCCGGCCTCGGAGCTAGTGCACTACGTCACCGACGGCGTGGAAAGCGCGATGCGCCAAGCCAAGGAGGCCGCCGGCGACGCGAACGTACTCGTCCACGGCGCCAATCTCGCGCAGTCGTGCCTACGGGCCGGAGTGCTTGACGAGCTCGAGATCCACCTGATCCCCATTCTGCTCGGACAGGGACGACGGCTGTTCGAGCACCTCGGAGCCGACCACATCGAGCTTGAGCTGACCCGCGTCCTCGACGCCCCGGGCGTCACTCACCTCCACTACCGGGTGGCATCGTGACCGCCGAGCCCCAGCGGCAACTGATCCTGCACATGTCGATATCGCTGGACGGCTTCGTCGCCCGCAGCGACGGCGTGATCGACTGGCTCTCGAGCCAGAGCGCTGGCGTCGACCATGGCGATCGTCGTCATCACGCCAACCTCGAGATGATCGGACAGCTTGGCCTGATCGCGCTCGGGCGCGGCGCTTACGAGGAGATGGCGCCGGCCTGGTCCAGTTCGGACAGCCCCATGGCACAGCTCCTGAACTCACTGCCCAAGCTCGTCTTCTCGCAAAGCGGGTCGGAAGTCGACTGGAGCAACACGCGGCTCACTGACGCTCCGATCGAGCAAGAGATCCCGCGGCTCAAGCGCGAGCCAGGCAAGGACATCGCCGTCTTCGGCGGCGGGCGCTTCGGGCACAGCCTGATCCGCGCGCGCTTGGTCGACGAGTACCGGCTCACCGTGCACCCGGTCGCGCTTGGGGACGGGCTCTCGCTGATGCACGGCCTGCCGGAGCCCCAGCGCTTCGAGCTCATCAGCAGCACCGCCTACGCGGACGGCTGCGTCGTGCAGATCATGCGGCCTGCCTGAGCGACCAGACCGAGAGCGATGCGAGCGCGTGTCTGAAGACGGCAATCTCGAGTGCCCTGACGAACGCCAGCGAACTCGCGCCGCTCGAGTCGCATGGCGAGACCGACACAGGCTCCGGGCAGAGCGAGCGACCCGCTGTGCCGTGAGCCGAACCGCCAGCGGCACACCGATGGCGCTGACGCGAGTTCGCCGCCAAGCGGCGCAAGGGTGTGCCGTAAGACTGGTTCGGTGATGTGTGCCGGTCATGGGGCGTCAAACGAGACACGATTGCGATCGCCTCGCCACAGGAGCAGGCGTGCGTACCATCCCCCGTACGGCTCTCGCCGTGGACGAGCAGCGAGCGTCCCCGGAGGGCGATCGCCCTCCGCTCGCGCTCCTGCTTTCGCGATGACGCGAGGGCCGACTGGCTACCGTGGCGCGTCAGCGCGGGCTGCAGGTCAAGCGCTCCTTGATAAAGCTGTCGCGCGCCAACGAGCCGGTGTGCCTTAGATACGGCAGGTAGTTAGGCGCCGCCAGCGTTGCGCGGTGCCAATTCGCCCTTACCTCGACGAGCAGGAGTCTCGACGTGCGCTGCTCCTCCTCGTCCAAGGCGGGGACGAGATCAGCGGCGACCGTGGCTTCCGCTCACCGAGGCAAAGCAGGCGCCGCTTTGTCCTGCGATCCGCGCAAGGCAGGGCGCGCGTGGCTGGCGACGAGGCGCCCATCGCGCGAGCGAAGCAGGACCGGCGAGGCTCGCCGTTCGTGGGAGGCCTGTTCGAAGCGCAAGCGGCGTTCCGAGCGGCGAGCACTTGCGCAAGAGCTGGATACGCGTCGAGCGCTGGGCTTGCCCAGACGACCACGCTGCCCCCCGAGGCTACTCTGAGGCCGAAACAGAAGAACGTCTGCGGCGGCGGGGTATTCGGAGTGGAGCTGACCGGACTCGGCCCGGCGACCTCGTGGTGCGATGCCCAAGCCCTCAGGCAGTCGTTCTTGTACTGGGTTTAGGACTCGAAGGACTCGGAGGCGCGCCCGCGCGGTCAACCGGTGACGCCTCACCCCTCTCGTATCGGCAGCGGGTCGAGCCGGTAGGTTTCGAGGATTCGTGCCATGTGCTCCGGGGCGAGCGTCACGTCGAAGCGACGCCCAAGCTCTTCGAGCTCGGACATCCTCGGCGGCTCGTCGCCTGCGAAGGCTCTCGCGAGCTCCAGGAAATAGCGCTCGAAACCGCCCGGGGAGTAGACCTCGACCATCCTCGCGGGCGCGTGGCTGGCGTTCCAGAGCGCGTGTGGGATGCGCGCGGGCCGCATGACCGTGGTCCCGGCGGGAGCGCTTATGTCCTCGTCGCCGAGCATGAAGCCGAGCTCGCCCTCGGTCACGTAGGAGACCTCGTTCTTGTTCTCGTGCACGTGGGGAGGTACGAGCGCTCTGGGCTCCACCACGAACTCGACCATTGAGAACGCTCCGCCGGTCTGCTCGGCGGCGACCTTGAACGTCGCCTCCATGCCGCCGATCCGGGCCCGCTCGCCCACGCCGGGGGAAATGATGTTCTGCTGCTCGATGGCCGCCATCCTCTACCTCCTACGAAGAAATGATACAGCTTGTATCCTGTAATACGGATAGTATCTCTACCCGAGAGCGTGGTCAAGTGAGCACCCCGACAGAGCACGCCGGCCTGCGCGAGCGGCGCGTCCACGACACGCGGCGGCGGATCCTCGGCGCCGCGCGGGAGCTGTTCGGCGAGGAGGGCTTCAACCGCGCCAGCCTCGAGGACGTCGCCGCGCGTGCCGAGGTGGTGCGCCCGACGATCTACAGGCACTTCGGCTCGAAGCTCGGGCTGCTCCAGGCGGTCGTCTCGGACGCGGAGGAGCGCGCCGGCATCGAGCGCGTTTTCGCGGCGATGGAGCTGCCCGATGCGGCGGAGGCGATAAGGGCGATGCTCAGCGAGCTCTGCCGCTTCTGGGCGGCCGAGGAGCAGCTCTTCCGCCAGGTCGTGGGGCTAGCGGCCGTGGACCGCGAGGCGCGGCAGGTGATCGAGGCCAAGGACGCGTCCCGCCGGAGGGACATGAAGCGGCTCGCGGAGCGCCTCCAGCGCCAGGGCTCACTCGCCCCCGGCTGGTCCCCGGCGCGCGCCGGCGAGATGCTCTGGTTCCTCACGAGCTTCATCACCTTCGACCACCTCCACCGCCGCAGCGCCCTCAGCCGACGAGCGCTCGAATGGACGCTGCACGAGCTGGCGTCCGCATTCGTCCGCCCACCGCCCTGACAGCAGCAATCCGCGCCGGGCCCGGCCTCGGCGGCCTCTTGGCTGACACCCGGGACATGCGCCACGACTGCCGCTTCCGAAGGATCGGGAAGCGCCGCCGCAGCCCGAGCCAAGCACTGCAATCACGATGAAGCAGGTGTCTCGACGAAACACCCGAGCGACCTGCTCCTCGCCAAACGCAGGGCCGCGGTGCCTGCTTTGGCTCGGCGAGCGGCAGCCAGTGTCGCCGCTGATGTTGTACCCGCCTTGGACGATGGGCGCCGGTCCGCGCGGCGCGTCACCAGACGTCTGCTTGCGGTTCCCTCGGTGAGGCGCGACGCTTGCCCCCCGGCGACGTGAGGCCAACCTCGTGCTCAGTCCCCGTGGCCCTCCGTTGAGCGCCCCGCAGACCGTCGTGGTGATCCCGCTCGAGCGCCAGTCGAATGCGAGACAGCCTGGAACCACACCGGGTCGGAGAGCCGCCCCGGCAGCCGGCGATGGTCGTGCAGCTCAGGGCATTGCCGGCTTGTGCGGTTTCTCGTTCGTCCAGCCGACCTCCAGGATCAGCGTGCCACTGAACGAATCGGAGCTCTTTCCGATACTCGTCTGGCTGGCGAGCACGTACGACGTGTCCGGGTCGATGATCAGCCTGCGGGTGAGTTTCCCGGCCTTGGACGAACTGAAGCCGGGCCCAGCAACGTGGGCCCGCCGGCCGTAGTCGATCACGATGCCGACCCCGGCACGGCCGAGCTCGTCCCGGGTCGGGCCGGTGCTCTTGACGTTGGGCATATCTGCGAGAGCCCGGTACGCGGCTGCGCGAACACCCGGCGGCACCGGGACGTCCACGAGCAGGTTTGCCAGCACATCGGTCACGTTGTGTTCCAGAACGCCGGCAGGAATCGGCGTGTCGAGATCGTCCTTGACCGCATCGACTATCCAAGCGCGCAGCGCGTCGGCGTCCTCGGGCAGCCGCTGGAGCTGCGCGAAGGTCAGCTCACGTCCCTCGACCACCTCGAACGCGTGATAGTCCTTCATGAGGGAGGCTGTGCCGGGCGCGGTGTGCAGGCAGATGGGCTCGGGCGGCTCCGTGTCCGTCTTTCCCTTGCACCACTTGCTCGGCGAACCGTCCCGCCGCCACGCGGCTTCGTCTTCCGCGGTCTTCGGCGTTGCCCATTCGCGGCGGCCCCACCAGGCCTGGCCGTTGCGCTTGGTCCACTCCTCGGTGATCGAGCGCAGCTGCAGCGTGTAGCGGTCCTCGCCGTGGCCGCGCTTCTGCGGCCCGGTCGTCCTGGACATCCTGCGCACGTGCCAGTAGGTGCCGTTCGTCGGGGTCGACTCGGCGCGAGCCGCCGCGACCAGCAACACGTTCCGGGGCGACCCCTCGGGGGTGGCCGGATCCCCGGCCTCCGGGGTGATGCCCGCCCCGGGCACCAGCGTCGCCACGGCCAGCGCAGCGGCGGCTGCGGCGCCGGTCAGCCCCAGCGTGCTCCAGAACGCAAGCCTGCTCCTACGGGTCCTACCGACGCCGCTGGCCGTAGGGATCGTACGGACACCGGGGTCCGGCGAGCCGAACAGCCGCTCCCGCCCCTCCGCGACAACATGGGGCGGCGGCGGGGGCTCCGCCAGCAGCCAGCGGACCATCGACATCTCATCCATTGCCTAGCTCCTCGAGATCGAGCGTCGGATCGATCCCGCCCAACGCTTTGCGCAGCTTTCTCCGGGCCCGGTTCAACCGCGAGCCCACCGTCCCGTACGGGATGTCCAGCGCGAGCGCGACCTCCTGGTGGCTCAGCTCGCTGATGGCAACGAGCAGCAGCACGTCGCGGTCGCCGCGCCCGAGGTCGGCCAGGGCGGCGGCCAACTGCCGGCCGAGTCGCTCGGCCGTCACCGCGTCGGCGACCCGGTCGTCGTGGCTCTCGACCGGGTCGAGCACCCGCCGGCCGGCCCGGGCCAACGCCCGGTACCTTCGGCTCTCCTCCCGCCGGTGCTGGCCGACCAGGGTCGTCGCGATGCCGTACGGCCAGGGCCGTACGCTCCCCCGCGCCGGGTTGAAGCGATCCCGCTTGCGGAAGGCGACGAGGAACGTCTCGGCCGCGAGATCGTCGGCGATACCCCGGCCGAGGCGCCCGGCCACGTACCGGTACACCTCGCCGAAATACCTGTCGTAGATCGCGGCGAACCGATCGGGATCGCGTACGGACCGGGCGAGCACCGCGGCGTCGTCGAGCCGATCGTCGACGGCGCTGGGTGGACTCGTCATACGGCACTTCTCTTCATGCGTGACCTTCTCAGAGCGTGACGGGCGGTCACCAATACTCCGCCGGAGCCCTCGATCCCTTTCACGAGGGGCCGGTGTGGACAGCCCGTGGGCTTACGAGATGACCGCAACTTCGGGGTCGGTCACCGAGGCGATCTCGAACGCCACCCACCCCGTCCGCAGCCACCGCCTCGATCTCGGTCCCGGCGACGAGGAGCTGTACGCTCAAACCGCTCTCGCTCCGTACCCAGACCGGGTGCGAGATGGGCGCGAGTCGAGACGCCTGCAGCCGTCCGACAGCGGGAGCGGTATCCCGAAAAGGGGGTCCCTCGGGACGCCGACCTACGAGCCAGGCGAAGCGCCGAACCAGGCCTCGTGGGTCGCGGCTGCACCGTCATCGGGCCCGTCGCCTTTGATCGGGTGGGAGATTTCCCACTCGAAGCCGAAGGGGTCGAGCGCGCTGAAGACGCGGTCGCCCCAGGGTTCGTCGCGCGGCTCGCTCGTGATCTCGCAGCCGGCCTTCTGAAAGTACCGGTAGCTGGCCTCGAGGTCGTCGACGATCAGTCCGACGACGACGCCGAGGCCCCGCGGCCCGCGGCGAATGTTGCGCTCGCGATCGCTGGCGGGAAACGGCAGGCCTTCGAGAGCATCGACGATCAACGTCACGCCTTGGCCTTCGAGGATCGATAGAACGGGGCGGCCGTGTGGATCGGGGATCGTTGCAGCATGCGCGAAGCCAAGGCCTTCGTAGAAGTGCTGCGCCGCCTCCACGTCGTCAACGCGGAGGCCGATTCGAAAGCGGCTGGGTCGGGCGCTCACCCAACCAAAGTACCGTCCTAACGGGTGGCGGCCGCGGCGCAGCACGCAGGGACACTGCCGCTGATGCCTGGCTGCGGTCGTGTCCGCCGGAGGCGCCGTGGACGCTCGCTCGGGACGGTGCGACGCGAGGTCGCACGCAACGAGTGAACACGCAAGATTGGAGGCTCGGCTGATGTCGTAGAGCGTTGTTCCAGGTCCGTGCTCGATGGCCTGTCCCCACCCTCAACGTGCGCTGCCGG
>JBOGYU010000110.1:0-11370 GCA_050696935.1 Solirubrobacteraceae bacterium
ACGCGCCGTGCGCCGGCCACGTCACGGCGCGGTGCGGGCCGGCGAGCCGCTCGCTCCCGGTCTCGCCCACGACCGTCCACGTCCGCAGGCCGTAGAGCGGACTCGGCACCAGCGCGAGGTCGCTCATCGGGGCGTCGCGCGCTTGGGCGCCGCAAGCGGCTCACGCGTCTTGCGACGGCGTTCCGTCTCGGGCTTGTGCGCCGGCCGGGGCCTCGCCGGAGCCCACAGCGGCTCCGAGATGATGCGTCGTGAAGGAGCTTCGAAACGCACGCACTCATAGTGCGCCTCGACCGCGCGCGAGGCAAGTCCAAATCCCTCCGAGAGGTCACGAAACCGATCGGGCACGGCGGGGTACAACGGAGCGATGGGGGACCCGAGACCCAACGGCGGCGGGCAGCCGGACAAGGCGCCCAGCGCCGAGACCAGGGGACGAATCCCCGACCTTCGCAATCGCGTGCCTGACCTGAGGGAGCGTGGCGCGGACCTGAGGGAGCGTGGCGCGGACCTGAGGGAGCGTGGCGCGGACCTGAGGGAGCGTGGCGCGGACCTGAGGGAGCGTGGCGCGGACCTGAGGGAGCGTGGCGCGGACCTGAGGGAGCGCGTGCCGGAGCTGGCCGCGCGCGGCACCGAGGAGCTGAGGACGCGCGGCGCCGAGCTGCGCACCAAGGGCACGGAGCTGCGCACTCGCGGCGGCGAGCTGGCGCGCCAGTACGCGAAGATGGACGTCTCCTGGGCACGGTGCGGCTACGCCCGGGCGATCCGCGAAGGGCTGTTGAGCTTCGTGCTCGGTCCGATGACGGACTACTACCTTCGCCGCCGCACCCGGGGACGGGACGTCTTCGAGCGGCTGACGCCGCCGGTCGTCTTCGTGGCGAACCACTCCAGCCACCTCGACACGCCCACGATCCTCCGCGCGATCCCGCGCAAGTGGCGGAACCGGACGGCCGTCGCCGCCGCTGCGGACTACTTCTACAAGCAGCGCTGGAAGGCCAGCGGCGTCGCGCTGCTGTTCAACACCGTGCCGCTCGGCCGCGGCGGCGGCGGTCTCGCGAGCGGGGCGACCGATCACGTCGACCGGCTGATCGGCCAGCGCTGGAACCTGCTCATGTTCCCCGAGGGGACGCGGTCGCGCGACGGCGCGATCGGCAAGGTCCGATCCGGCGCGGCTGTCATCGCGGCGCACCACGGGGTCGACATCGTTCCCATCTACGTGAGCGGCACCCACGACGCGATGCCGCCGGGGCAGAACTGGCCCAAGCGCAGGCCGGGTCGCTTCCTGTCCCGCCGCCACAAGGTCGAGGTGCGCTTCGGAGAGCCGATCCGGGCGCGCGACGAGGAGCACCGTCGTCAGGTCATGGACGAGGTCCGCGCGTTCTGGGAGCGCAAGGGCCTCCCCGCCGGCTCCGAGGAGGTCGCGCCGCCGGCGCACGACGTCCTGCTGATGCACCAGGCGCTCCTCCAGCACGAGGCGCACCACCCCGTTCAGCCGTCGGGCCGGTTCGAGAACGGCGTGCCGCCCGCGCCGCAACCCTCCGCGGACCGCTCCAACTCCGCCGCCTGATTGACCGGCGGCACCGGGCGTCTGTACGGTCCCCGTCCGGGGGAGCCGGCACCGACTGGAGGAGCCATATGAAGAAGCTCATCAATGATCCGGACGCGGTCGTCCGCGAGGCCCTCGAGGGCGTCGCGGCCGCACACGGGGACCGTGTGCGCGTGATGTACGACCCGATTGTCATCGTGCGGGCCGACGCACCGGTCCAGGGCAAGGTCGGGATCATCTCGGGCGGCGGCTCCGGCCACGAGCCCATGCACGGGGGGTTCGTCGGGCCCGGGATGCTCGACGCCGCGTGCCCGGGCGAGGTCTTCACGTCGCCGACGCCCGACCAGATGCTCGAAGCGACCAAGGCCGTCAACGGCGGGGCGGGCGTGCTGCACATCGTCAAGAACTACACGGGCGACGTGCTCAACTTCGAGATGGCCGCCGACCTCGCGCAGGGGGAGGGCATCGAGGTCGAGGCCGTCGTCACTAACGACGACGTCGCCGTGCAGGACAGCCTCTACACGGCCGGGCGCCGCGGCGTCGGCATCACGGTGATCGCGGAGAAGATCTGCGGCGCCGCCGCCGAGCAGCGCAGGTCGCTGGCCGAGGTCGCCGACCTGTGCCGCAAGGTGAACGCACAGGGCCGCAGCATGGGCATGGCGCTCACCGCCTGCGTCACCCCGGGCTCCGGTCAGCCGAGCTTCGAGCTCGCCGACGACGAGATGGAGATCGGCATCGGCATCCACGGCGAGCCGGGGCGGTACCGCGAGAGGCTCGCGCCCGCGGCCGACATCGTGGACCGCCTGGCATCCGCGATCGTCGAGGACCTGCCGTTCGAGTCCGGCGACCGCGTGCTCGCGTTCGTGAACGGGATGGGCGGCACGCCTCTGATCGAGCTCTACATCGTCTACCGCGAGCTCGACCGCTTCCTCCGGGGCCGCGGCATCACGATCGAGCGCCGGCTCATCGGCAACTACATCACCTCGCTCGAGATGGCGGGCTGCTCGATCACGCTGCTCAAGCTGGACGACGAGCTGACGCAGCTCTGGGACGCGCCGGCGGACACGCCCGCCCTGCGCATCCGCTGAGGATGCTGCCGTGACCACGATCACCGCCGCCGACGTCCGCGACTGGATCGTCCGCTACGCCGCGGACGTCGCCGAGCACCGTGCCGAGCTGGTCAGGCTCGACGCGGCGATCGGCGACGGCGACCACGGGACCAACATGGATCGCGGCATGCGCAAGGCGGTGGAGAAGCTCGACGGCGTCGAGGACGAGGACATCGGGGCGGTCCTGAAGGCCGTCGGCATGGCCCTCGTCTCCAGCGTCGGCGGCGCCGCCGGGCCGTTGTACGGCACGCTCTTCCTGCGGATGGGCGCAGCCGCCGGCGGCCGCGCCGAGCTGGACCTCGCGGGTTGGGCGGACGCGCTGGAGGCCGGCGTCAAGGGCGTGCAGGCACGCGGCAAGGCGGAGCCCGACGACAAGACGATGGTCGACGCCCTGCTCCCGGCCCTGGCTGCGCTGCGCGAGGCCGAGCGCGAGGGCAGCACGCTCGACGAGGCGCTCCGCCGCTCCGCCGGCGCGGCGGCGGAGGGCATGCGCGCGACCATCCCGCTCGAGGCGCGCAAGGGCCGCGCGAGCTACCTCGGCCCTCGCAGCGTCGGGCATCAGGATCCGGGCGCGACGTCGTCGCAGCTGCTGCTGGGCGCCGCCGCCGCGACGTTCGGCGGCGGCGCCTGAGGCAACCCAGGCCGCCGGCGCGCAAGATGTCGTGCACCGGTGCGCCGTCGAGGCTAATGCACCAGACCGCCTAGACCGCCCCGCGGCGTGTGAGTAGTGTCCCCGCGCGTCGAGGTCAACGCAAGGAGGAGGAGAGCTCTTGAGCATCTTCGGCGCAGAGGTGATCGGTACCGGTCTCCTGGTCCTGCTGGGCGACGGCGTGGTGGCAGCGGTGCTGCTGAACCACTCCAAGGCGCAGAACGGCGGCTGGATCGTCATCGCGTTCGGTTGGGGCATGGCGGTGATGGTGGCCGTCTTCGCGGTCGGTCAGTTCAGTGGGGCGCATATCAACCCGGCGGTCACGTTCGGGTTCGCCGTCGAGGGCAGGACCGAGTGGGGAGACGTGCCCGAGTACCTCGCAGGCGAGTTCGTCGGCGCGTTCATCGGGGCCACGCTCGTGTGGCTGGCGTATCTCCTGCACTGGCGCGAGACGGAGGACCCCGGGCTGAAGCTGGCCGTCTACTGCACGGCTCCGGCGATCCGCAACCCGGTCGCGAACGTCATCACCGAGGTGATCGGGACGTTCGTGCTGGTGTTCGGCATCCTCGCGTTCTTCGCCGACGAGGCGACGGCGGCCACCGGGCTGGGCGCCCTGCTGGTCGGCCTGCTGGTGTTCTCGATCGGCTTGTCGCTGGGCGGGCCGACCGGCTACGCCATCAATCCGGCGCGCGATCTCGGGCCGCGCATCATGCACGCCATCCTGCCGATCGCGGGCAAGGGGAGCTCGGATTGGGGCTACTCCTGGGTCCCCGTCGTGGGACCGCTGATCGGGGGCGGCCTGGCGGCGCTGGCGTTCTTGGCCTTCTTCCCCGGCTGATCCGGGGGGGACGAGAGACAGCAAGGACCGGCGGCACCGCCGGGTGCCGCCGACAGATCTGAGACCGGAGGAGAGCGTTGATGGCGAAGTACGCGGCAGCAATCGACCAGGGCACGACGAGCACGCGATGCATGGTCTTCGACCATGGCGGCCAGGTGGTGAGCGTCGCCCAGAAGGAGCACGAGCAGATCTATCCGAAGCCGGGCTGGGTCGAGCACGACGCGAAGGAGGTGTGGGCGCGGACCCAGGCCGTCGTCGAAGAGGCGATCTCCGCGGCGGGCGCGAGTCCGGGGGACATCTCCGGGGTGGGCATCACCAACCAGCGCGAGACGTCGCTGGTGTGGGACCGCACGACCGGCGAGCCGGTCCACAACGCGATCGTCTGGCAGGACACGCGCACCGATCGCCTCGTCGACGAGTTCTCGCGCGACGGCGGCCAGGCCCGCTTCCAGGAGAAGGTCGGCCTCCCGCTGGCGACCTACTTCTCGGGGCCCAAGATCCGCTGGATCCTCGACAACGTCGACGGCGCGGCCGACAAGGCCGAGTCCGGCGACCTGCTGTTCGGCAACATGGACACCTGGGTGATCTGGAACCTGACCGGCGGCACGAATGGCGGCCTGCACGTCACGGACGTGACGAACGCGAGCCGCACGATGCTGATGGACCTGAGGTCC
Source organism: Solirubrobacteraceae bacterium (assembly GCA_050696935.1). Lineage (GTDB taxonomy): Bacteria > Actinomycetota > Thermoleophilia > Solirubrobacterales > Solirubrobacteraceae > DASSUW01. The sequence goes on from JBOGYU010000110.1 coordinate 4,811, forward strand.
CTGCAGTGGGACGACGAGGTCATGGGCGTCATGGGCGTCCCGCGGGCGATGCTGCCGGAGATCAAGGCGTCCAGCGAGGTCTACGGCGAGGTCTCCTCCGGCGGAGCGCTGCAGGGCGTGCCGATCGCCGGCGACCTCGGCGACCAGCAGGCCGCGACCTTCGGGCAGACCTGCTTCGCGGTCGGCGAGGCGAAGAACACCTACGGCACCGGCAACTTCCTGCTGCTGAACACGGGCACCGAGGCGGTGCCCTCCAAGTCCGGCCTGCTCACCACGGTCGGCTACAAGATCGGCGACCAGGACGCGATCTACTGCCTGGAGGGCTCGATCGCGATCACGGGCGCCCTCGTGCAATGGATGCGCGACAACCTCAAGATGATCAAGGCGGCCCCGGAGGTCGAGGACCTCGCGAGGTCGGTCGAGGACAATGGCGGCTGCTACATCGTTCCCGCGTTCTCGGGGCTGTTCGCGCCCTACTGGAAGTCCAACGCACGCGGGGTCGTGGCCGGGCTGACCCGGTACGTCACCGCCGGCCACATCGCCCGCGCGACGCTGGAGGCGACCGCCTACCAGAGTCGCGAGGTCGTCGAGGCGATGAACGCCGACTCGGGCGTCGACCTCGAGTCGCTCAAGGTCGACGGCGGCATGGTCGGCAACGACCTGCTGATGCAGTTCCAGGCCGACCTGCTCGGCGTGCCGGTGATCCGCCCGAAGGTGCCCGAGACCACATCGCTCGGGGCGGCCTACGCGGCCGGCCTCGCAACCGGCCTCTGGAACGAGGTCGAGGACCTGCGCGAGAACTGGGTCGAGGACAAGCGCTGGGAGCCGTCGATGGACGCCGCGAAGCGCGACGAGTACTACAAGTTCTGGAAGAAGGCGGTCACGCGGACCTTCGACTGGTTCGAAGCGGAAGAGTCGTGAGACCATGAGGGGCGGCGCGGCCGCGCCGCCCCCAACTCGGAGGAGCCACGATGGATGCAGGCGACTTGCCGCCGGATCCCGGCCGCAACCTCGCGCTGGAGCTGGTTCGCGCGACCGAGGCGGCCGCGATGGCCGCAGGGCGGTTCATGGGCCGAGGGGACAAGGAGAAGGTCGACCAGGCCGCCGTCGACGCGATGCGGCCCGTGCTGCGCTCGGTCGCGATGGACGGCGTCGTGGTCATCGGCGAGGGGGAGAAGGACGAGGCCCCGATGCTCTACAACGGCGAGGAAGTGGGCAGCGGCGTGCCGCCGGCCGTCGACGTCGCGGTCGACCCCGTGGACGGGACGACGCTCACCGCCAAGGCCCTGCCCGACGCCCTCGCGGTGCTCGCGCTCTCCGAGCGCGGCACGATGTTCGATCCGGGCCCATGCGTCTACATGGAGAAGCTGGCCGTCGGCCACGACCTCGCGGACGTCGTGGACTTCGAGGCCTCGGTCGCGGACAACCTCGCCCGGATCGCGGAGGTGAGGGGCAAGCAGCCGTCCGACGTGACCGTCGCGATCCTCGACCGCCCGCGGCACCAGGATCTCGTCGCCGAGGTCCTCGCCACCGGGGCGAGGATCAAGTTCATGCTCGACGGCGACGTCGCCGGCGCGATCATGGCGGCCGACGACGACACGTCCGTCGACATGCTGATCGGCGTCGGCGGGACCCCGGAGGGCGTGATCGCAGCCTGCGCGCTCAAGTGCCTCGACGGCGCGCTGTTCGGGCGCCTGTACCCGCGCGACGACACGGAGCGCGCGGCGGCGCTCGATCAGGGATACGACCTGGACCGCATCCTCACGATCGACGACCTGGTCTCGGGGGAGGACATCTTCTTCGCCGCCACGGGCGTCACCGACGGCGAGCTGCTGCGCGGCGTGCGCTACGGGCCGCGCCGCGTGCTCACGCAGTCCCTGTCGATGCGCTCGCGCTCGGGCGCCGTGCGCGTCATCGACGGCAGGCACCACACCGTGCGCTCGAATCTCATCCGGACGCCCGCGGGGTTGCCGGCGCAATAGCATTCGTGACGTGCCCCAGCTGCACGCCGACGTGCTGGTGATCGGTGGAGGCGCCACCGGAGCCGGTGTCGCGTGGGACGCCGCGCTGCGCGGCTTCGACGTCGTGCTGGTCGAGCGCGGCGACCTCGCCGAGGGCACGAGCGGGCGCTTCCACGGGCTCCTGCACTCGGGCGGCCGCTACGTCGTGAAGGATCCCGTCGCGGCGGAGGAGTGTGTCGTCGAGAACGCGATCCTGCGGCGCGTGATCCCCGACTGCATCGAGGACACGGGCGGGCTCTTCGTGACGACGCCGGACGACGATCCGGCCTACGGCGACCGGTTCCTGAAGGGGTGCCGGGCGACCGGCCTGCCGGCCGAGGAGATCGCCGTCGCGGATGCGCTCCGCCGGGAGCCGCGCCTGAACCCCGCGATCCGGCGGGCGTTCACGGTGCCCGACGCGTCGATCGACGCCTGGAAGACCGTCTGGTCGTTCGCGCGCGGCGCGGCGGCTCACGGCGCGCGGATCCTGACCTACCACCGGGTGGTCGGCCTGCACGTGGCCGGAGGCGTGGTCACGGGCGCGCGCGTGTGCAACGAGCTCACCGGCGAGGAGCTCGACGTCGAGGCTCGCTTCACGCTCAACGCGTCCGGCGCCTGGGCCGCGCAGATCCTGCACATGGCCGGGATCGAGGACGTGGGCGTGATCCCCGGCAAGGGGATCATGATCGCCATGAACCACCGGCTGGTGAACACGGTGATCAACCGCTGCACCATGCCGGCCGACGGCGACATCCTGGTGCCGGTCCGCACCGTCAGCATCATCGGCACCACCGACGTGCGCGCGGCCGATCCCGACGACATCCCGGTCACCCAGGCCGAGGTCGACCAGATGCTCGACGACGGCGAGCGCCTGGTGCCAGGGTTCCGCCGCGCGCGCGCGCTGCGCGTGTGGGCCGGGGTGCGGCCGCTGTTCCAGGACGCCCGCGCCGGCGCCGTGGCCGACACGCGCGACGTCAGCCGCACGCACGCCGTGATCGACCATCGCGAGCGCGACGGCGTCGACGGCCTGCTCACCATGTCGGGCGGCAAGCTCACGACGCTGCGCCTGATGGCGCAGGATCTGGTGGACGCCATGTGCGCGCAGCTCGGCGAGGAGCGGCCGTGCGAGACGGCGCACCGGCGGCCCCCTGGGAACGAGGACGGCGACGCGTACCACCTCGGTTCCCGGCTGGGCCGGCGCGAGGAGACGCTGCTGGACGAGCCGCTGATCTGCGAATGCGAGCTGATCGGCCGGGGGAAGCTGGAGGACGCCATGCGCCGCCGCGGCACCGCCAACCTCGACGACATCCGCCGCACCCTGCGGCTCGGCATGGGCCCGTGCCAGGGCGGGTTCTGCATCTACCGGGCGACCGGGATCCTGCACGGCGTCGGCCGCCTCGACGGCCGGGCCGCGACCGCCTCGCTGCACGGCTTCCTGCAGGAGCGCTGGAAGGGCGTCTGGCCGATCCTGTACGGCGATCAGCTGCGCCAGGCGCGGCTCGACGACTGGATCTTCCAGGGCCTGCTCGACGTGGAGCACCTGCCCTCGGACGACGCGGCGGTCCCGGCGTGAGCCACCACGACGTCGTCGTCGTCGGCACCGGCCTGGCCGGCCTCACCGCGGCCCTGCGCCTCGCGGAGTCGGGCGCGCGGGTGCTCGTGGTGGCCAAGGGCGTCGGCGCGACGCACCTGGCGCCGGGCACGATCGACGTGCTCGGGTACGCGGGCGGTCGCGTCGAGCGTCCCGGCGAGGCGCTCGGCCCGCTGCTGGAGTCGCGTCCGGACCACCCGTACGGTCACGTGGGCGCGGACGGCGTCGCGGCGGCGGTCGCGTGGTTCAAGGACCGCGTCGCGAACGGGTCGCTCGCGCCCTACGCGTACGTGGGCGGCCTGGACGAGAACCTGCTGCTGCCTACGGCGGTCGGCGCCCCGCGCCCGTCGGCGGTGGTCCCGGTGACGATGGCGGGCGGCGACCTGCGCGGCGGAGGCCCGGTGTGCGCCGTCTCCTTCCGCGCACTCAAGGACTTCCACGCGGCGCTGCTGGCCGACAACCTCGTCCGGTCCGGGCTCGGCGTGCCCGCGCGGGCCGTCGAGCTCGACCTGGCACCGGAGCGGCGGCTCGACGTCAACGCGCTCGGGTTCGCTCGCGGGTTCGACGATCCCGCCTTCCGCCGCGCGGTCGTGGCGCAGCTGGCCGCGCGCCTGGGAGCCCAGGAGCGCGTGGCCTTCCCGGCGGTGCTCGGGATCGCCGACCCGCACGGCGTCTGGGCAGCGCTCGAGCACGAGCTCGGTCGCCCCGTGTTCGAGGTGCCGACGCTCCCGCCATCCGTCCCCGGCATGCGCCTGTTCGCGATCCTGCGCGAGGCGCTGCGGCGAGCGGGCGGGACCGTCGTGCTCCACAACGTGGTGACCGGAGCCGAGCAGGCGGACGGTCGCGTGACGGCGCTGCGGATCCGCGTGGGCCTACGCGAGGAGCGCCGGGGCGCCGACTGGGTGGTGCTGGCCACGGGCGGCTTCGCCTCCGGCGGGCTGGAGCTCGATTCGCGCTGGGTCGCTCGCGAGACGGCTCTGGGGCTGCCGGTCACGGGCGTGCCCGCCCCCGGCGAGGAGCGCTTCCGACCGCGATATCTCGACGCCCACCCGATGGGTCGCGCCGGCATCGCGGTGGACCGCGAGTTGCGACCCGTCGACGGAGCGGGCGAGCGGGTCATGGAGAACGTCCTGGTGGTGGGCGCCACGCTGGCCGGCGCGGAACCGTGGCGCGAGAAGTCCGGGGACGGGCTGAGCCTCGCCACGGGACATCGTGCCGCCGAGCTCGTGCTCGCCGCGTCGATGCCCGCGGGCGGCGCGCGCGCCGCCGCGGCGAGGAGCTGACCCGGCGATGGCCCTGCACGAGAGCCACGACGTGCTCGGAGCGCTGTTGATGCGCGAGTCGCTCGATCACTGCGTCAAGTGCACGATCTGCGAGACGTTCTGCCCGGTCTCCAACGTCACCCCGCTGTTTCCCGGCCCCAAGTACGTCGGGCCGCAGGCCGAGCGCTTCCGGATCGAGGACGAGCCGTCCGCGGACTCGTCCGTGAACTACTGCTCGGGCTGCGGCATCTGCACGCAGGTCTGCCCCCAGGGCGTCCACATCGCCGAGATCAACACCCAGGCCAAGGCCAAGTACGGCGAGACGCACGGCGTCTCGCTGCGCGACCGGATCCTCGCGCGGCCCACGCTCGCCGGCCGCCTCGGCACGCCGGTGGGGCCGCTCGCCAACTGGGCGCTGCGCAACCGGCTGCTCCGCCTGGCGGCCGAGCGCATGCTCGGGATCCACCGTCGCGCGCCCATGCCGGCGTTCGCGGGCCGGACGTTCCAGCGCTCGGCGCGCCGGCGCGCGCGGTCCGCGGCACCGCGGCGCGTCGCCTTCTTCCACGGCTGCGGGACGAACTTCTACGAGCCGCGGCTGGGCGAGATGACCGTCGAACTGCTCGAGCACAACGGGCTGGCCGTCGACGTCCCCAAGCAGGGCTGCTGCGGCCTGCCGCTGCAGTCCAACGGCCTGTTCGACGACGCGCGCCGCTACGTGCACCGCCTCGCCGCGCGGCTCGCGCCGCTCGCTCGCGAGGGGATCGACATCGTGGGCACCTCGACGAGCTGCACCCTGATGCTCAAGCGCGAGGCGATCGAGATCCTCGGGATGGAGGATGACGCGGACCTGCGGGTCGTCTCCGGGCGCGTGTTCGACATCTGCGAGTACCTCCTCGCGATGCACGAGCGGGGCGAGCTCGAGACGGACTTCCGTCCTCTGCCCGAGACCGTCGTCTACCACGCCCCGTGCCAGCAGCAGGGCCACGGCATCGGCAAGCCGGCGCTCGACCTCCTCGCCCTGGTGCCGGAGCTGCGCGTGGTGGAGAGCGATGCGACCTGCTGCGGCGTCGCCGGCACGTACGGGCTCAAGCGCGAGAAATACGACATCGCGATGAAGGTCGGCTCCGGGCTGTTCGCGCAGATCGCCGATGCGTCCGCCGATCGCACCGTGTGCGACTCCGAGACCTGCCGCTGGCAGATCGAGCACGCCACGAGCGTCCCGTCCGTCCACCCGGTCGAGATGCTCCACCGCGCCTCGGGGCTCGCCTGAGCGACTCCGTGGTCGGTCTCGTCATCGTCTCGCACAGCGCCGCGCTGGCCGAGGGCGTCGCGGAGCTCGCGCGCGAGATGGCCGGGCCCGACGTCGCGATCGAGGCGGCGGGCGGCATGGACGACGGCGCGATCGGCACGGACGCCGACCGGGTGCGGCTGGCCGTCGAGCGGGCCCGCTCGCCCGACGGCGTGCTCGTCCTGATGGACCTCGGCAGCGCGGTGATGAGCGCCGAGATGGCGACGGAGATGCTCGAGCCGGACGGCGGCCCGGTGATGCTGTGCGGGGCGCCGCTCGTCGAGGGTGCCGTCGCCGCGGCGGCACGCGCGCGCTCGGGGGCATCGCTCGACGAGGTGGCGGGCGAGGCGCGCGGAGCGCTGCGCATGAAGACGACGCAGCTCGGCGAGGACACGCCGGAGGCGCAGGCGCCCGCGGCT
>JBOGYU010000111.1:0-11341 GCA_050696935.1 Solirubrobacteraceae bacterium
GATCGGCGGCTGCCGCGCGCGAGCCGGTGTCGGCCGTGCCGGTGCGCCGGGCAACGCGGGGTGGTGGGGCGCGGGTGGCCGATCCGATCCGTGGGCCGGGAACAGGCGATCGCCGTGGGGTTCGGGTGGCGGCGGCCGCCAGGGCGGCCGCGGTGGTGGCCGCGAGGATCGTGGCGGGCCGGGACAGGGGCCCGACGAGGAGGCCGGCGGTGGCTGCGAGGAGGATGAGGTGGCGGGGGTGGCGGCCGACCGTCTCGAGCGTGGTGGCGATGCGCACGTCACACCCGCACCTGCTCGCGCAGCGAGGCGAGGCGCTTCTCGCCGATGCCGGAGACCTGGTCGAGCTCCTCCACCGAGCCGAACCCGCCGTTGGCCTCCCGGAAGTCGAGGATGTTCTGGGCGGTCGCAGGGCCGATGCCGTCGAGCTCGTCGAGCTGCTCGAGCGTGGCCGTGTTCAGGTTGAGCGGGACGTCGGGTGCGGCCGGTGCGGCGGCGGCGGGCGCCCCGGCCGCCGCGTCCGCGGCGCTGATCCGCTGGGGGACGAGCACCTGGCGGCCGTCCTCGACCTCGGCCGCGAGGTTGACCTGGCTCAGGTCGGCCCGTGACGTGGCGCCGCCCGCGCGACCGACCGCGTCGTCCACCCGCGAGCCGGCGCGCAGGCGGTACACGCCGGGCTCGCGGACGGCTCCCGCCACGTGCACGACGACCCGCGCCCCGCCCTCTCCCCCACTCGCGCCGTCGCCCTGGATGCGGATCGCGGGCGGTGGCGACGCCGACGACGCTCCCGCGGCCGGGCCGCCGCGCGACAGGTACCAGCCGCCGAGCGCGAGGACGGCGAGCAGCGCGATGCCCCAGGCGGCGAGCTGGCGAGGCGGCAGATCGGGCATGCCGCGAAGCTACGGGTGCGGCCGTCACGGATCACCACGCAGCGGTGACGATCAGCGCGCGGAGTGGTGACGATCTCGCGCGAGTTGCAGCGCAACTTGGACCGCCTCGCGCGGGTCGGTGGCGGGCACGATCCGGGGCGCCGGGTCGGTGGCGGGCACGACCCCTCGGGCTGGGTCGCGGGGGGCGACGATCCCTGGCGCCGGCTCGGTCCCGGCAGCAGGAGCGGCGGGTGGCGCCGGCTCCCACGTCCAGAGCCCCACCACGGGCACCCCGGTCTTGAGCGCGAGCGCGATCTCGCTGAGCGTCCCCCACCCGCCGCCGATAGCGACGACGGCGTCGGCGGCGCGCACGACCAGCGCGTTGCGCGCCTCGCCCAGCCCGGTGGGCAGGGCGACGACCACCCAGCCGTTGGCGGCGTCGCGGTCGCTCCCCGGGAGCAGTCCCACGGTGAGCCCGCCGCGGGAGCGGGCGCCGCGACAGGCGGCCTCCATCACGCCCCCGAGGCCGCCGCAGACCAGCCCCGCGCCCGCCTCCGCCACCGCAGCGCCGGCCTCCTCGGCGCGTACGAGCTCCTCCGGCTCCGCGTCGCCCGGCCCGACCACGGCGATCCACGCGCGCGGAGGCGGCATGACTCGCACTAGGCCCGGCGGGCCGTCACCCTCACCGCACCACGAAGTTGACGAGCCGGTTCGGGACGACGACCACCTTGACGACCTCGCGGCCGTCCACGTGGGCCTGCACGTTCGGTCGCGCCCGGGCGAGCTCCTCCAAGGTGTCCCGCGCCGCGTCGGCCGGCGCCTGCACCCGGTCGCGGAGCTTGCCGTTGACCTGCACGGCGACCTCGACGACCTCCCGCTCGAGCATCGCCGGGTCGGCCGCAGGCCAGGGCTGCTCCCAGACCCGCTCCCCGGTGAGCATCTCGTAGGCGTCGGCGGCGCAGTGCGGCGCGAAGGGGAAGATCAGCGACGCCGCGGTCGCGGTGGCGAAGTGCAGCGCCTCGACCGGCGCACTCTCGCGCCGCTTGGAGATCTCGTTCACGAGCTCCATCACCGCCGCGATCGCCGTGTTGAACGAGAACCGCCCGGCCAGGTCGTTCGTGACCTTGTCGATCGCCCAGTGCGCCTTGCGCTGGAGCTCCAGATCGCCGTCTCCAGGGTCGGGAGCGCGCACGCCCGTCCGCTCCGCCACGTCCGCCGCCAGCCGCCACAGCCGGCCGAGGAAGCGGTGCACGCCCTCGACGCCGCTGTCGGTCCAGTCGGCGTCCTGGTCGGGCGGGCCGATGAACAGGATGTAGCAGCGCGCGGTGTCGGCCCCGTAGCGCTCGACGTACGGGACGGGGCTGATCATGTTGCCCTTCGACTTGGACATCTTCGCCCCGTCACGGGTGATCATCCCCTGCGTGAAGAGGCGCAGGAACGGCTCCTGTGCGTCGAGCAGCCCCATGTCGGCGAACACCTTCACGAAGAAGCGCGCGTACAGCAGGTGCAGGATCGCGTGCTCGATGCCGCCGATGTACTGATCCACCGGCATCCAGCGCGCGAGCACGGCCGGATCCCACGCGGCCTCCTCGTTCAGTGCGTCGCAGTAGCGCAGGAAGTACCACGCCGAGTCCACGAACGTGTCCATCGTGTCCGTCTCCCGCCGGCCGGGTCCGCCGCAGCTCGGGCAGGCCGTCGAGACCCAGTCCGTCGCCGCCGCGAGCGGGGAACGGCCTTGGGGCGTGTAGTTCCTCACGTCGGGCAGCACGACCGGGAGGTCCTCGACCGGCACCGGGACGATCCCGCACCGGTCGCAGTAGACGATCGGGATCGGGCAGCCCCAGTAGCGCTGGCGGGAGAGCAGCCAGTCGCGCAGGCGGTAGTTGATCGAGCGGTGGCCGCGGCCCTCGTGGTCCAGCCAGTCGATGATCGCGTCCTTGGCCGCGACCGACGACATGCCGTCGAACCGTCCAGAGTTCACGAGCCGCTCGTTCTCGCTGTGCGCGACGAACGGGCCCTCTGCATCCTCGCCGTCGGCCGGCTCGACGACCTTGCGGATGGGGAGGTCGAACGTCGTCGCGAAGTCGTAGTCGCGCTGGTCGTGCGCGGGCACGGCCATGATCGCGCCGGTGCCGTACTCCATCAGCACGTAGTCGGCGACGTACATCGGGATCCGCTCGCCGTTGACCGGATTGACGACCGTGCGGCCGAGCGGGACGCCGGTCTTCGCGCGCTCGGTGTCGGCGCGCTCCTCGCTGCTCTCCGACAGCGTCTGGTTGACGTAGTCGCGCACGGCCTGCTCGTGCTCGGTCCCGGCGGCGAGGCGCATGACGTCGGGGTGCTCGGGAGCCATCACGAAGAACGTCGCGCCGAACAGCGTGTCCGGGCGGGTCGTGAACACCGGGTAGTCCACGCCGAGCTCGGGGCAGCTGAACGTGACCTCGGCGCCCTCGGAGCGACCGATCCAGTTGCGCTGCATCGTCTTCACGTGCGCGGGCCACTCGATGTCCTCGAGGTCGTCGAGCAGGCGGTCGGCGTAGTCGGTGATGCGGAAGAACCACTGCTCGAGCTGGCGGGCCTCGACCGGCGTGCCGCAGCGCTCGCAGCGGCCGTCGACGACCTGCTCGTTGGCGAGCACGGTCGCGTCCTTCGGGCACCAGTTGACCGCGGCCTCCTTGCGGTAGGCGAGGCCACGCTCGTACAGCTGGAGGAAGATCCACTGCGTCCAGCGGTAGTAGCGCGGCTCGTGGGTGCCGAACTCGCGCGACCAGTCGATCGAGATGCCCCAGGAGCGGAAGCCCCGTTGGAAGGCCTCGATCGACTTGGCGGTCGATTCGCGGGGGTGCTCTCCCGTCTTGATCGCGTGGTTCTCTGCGGGCAGGCCGAAGGCGTCGTAGCCCATCGGATGCAGCACGCGGCGGCCGGTGCGGCGATGGAAGTGGGCGACGGCGTCGCCGACCGCGTAGTTCTTCAGGTGCCCCATGTGGGGCTCGCCGCTCGGGTACGGCAGCATCTCGAGGACGTACGAGGCGGGGGCTCCGTAGACCTCGTCGTTGGAGACCTCCCACGTGCGCTCGCGCTCCCACACCGCCTGCCATTTCGGCTCGATCGTGCGGGGGTCGTAGCGGCGCTCGGATGCCATGGGGCGCGGAGGTTAGCGCCCTGACGGAGCCGCGCCGGTTCCGTCCGGCACGCGAACTAGTGTTCGAGTCATGTCAGCAGCCGGGACGCAGAGCGCGGTGGCCCTACGGAGCCCGAACCACAAGGGCGCGGTCGCCGAGCTCGCGATCGCCGCCGCCGCCGCGAGGCTCGACGTCGAGGTGCTCAAGCCCTTCAACGACCATGCCCGCTATGACCTCGTGTTCGATGTCGACGGACGCTTCCTGAGGGTGCAGTGCAAGTGGGCTCGCAAGGCAGGGGAGGTCGTGCTCGTCCACCTCACCGGCAACAGGATCACGACGCGCGGACGCGTGCAGACCACCTACGCCCGCCACGAGATCGACGCCGTCGCCGCATACTGCGCCGAGCTCGATCAGTGCTATCTGCTTCCCGTGGCGATCGTTGCCGGCATGCACGGCATCACCCTGAGGCTCAGCCCGCCGCGAAACGCGCAGCGGGCTTGGCTACACTGGGCGTCCGATTTCCAGCTCGACGGGGCTATAGCTCAGCTGGGAGAGCGCGGCGCTGGCAGCGCCGAGGTCGGGGGTTCGAGTCCCCCTAGCTCCACTCTCACCTCGATCGCCGCATCCCCCGAGGCGGGCGCCATGGAAGCCGTCGGGGCGCATGAGTTCCGCGAGCATCTGGGCTGGTATCTGCAGCGGGTCGGTCGCGGAGAGGGACTCATGATCACGCGTCGCGGGAAGCCGTACGCCCGGCTGGAGCCCGTACTCGATGGACCGGCGCCTCAGCCCACCGCCCGCTTGGGCGCCTCGCCCCAGAGCTGCTCGAGCCGGTAGAACTCGCGCGCGTCGGGCGTGAAGACGTGGACGATCACGTCGAGGTAGTCCATCAGGATCCAGCGCGCCTCCGCTAGGCCCTCGACCCGGCGGGGCAGGATGCCGTGCTCCTTCTTCATCCCCTCGCTGATGCGGTCGTGGATCGCCTTGGTCTGGCGGTCGGTGTTGCCCGTGCAGATGACGAAGTAGTCCGTGTACCCGAGCACGCCGCGGAGGTCGAGCTCGACGGGGTCGATCGCCTTCACGTCCGCGGCGTATTCGGCGACCAGCTCGGCCAGGCGGGCGGGGTCGAGCGTCATCGGTACAGCCCCGCCTGCTCGATGTACGCCTCCACCGGCTCGGGCACGAGGTGGCGGATCGGGCGGCCGGCCGCGACCATCCGGCGGATCAGCGAGGAGGAGACGTCCAGGCGCGGCATCTCGAAGAAGCGCAGCCGATCCGCACCCAGCCCCTCCAAGCGCTCCACGATGTCGGCCCTGCGGACGCCCTCGCGCTCGGCCACGCCGAGCTCGGCCAGCTCGAGGACGGCCTCCGGCTCGCGCCACGCCGGCAGCGAGAGGGCCATGTCCCCTCCCACGATGAACGTCAGCTGGTCTCCCGGGCCGTGCTCATGCAGCCTGCGCAGGGTAGCGACCGTGAACGACGGCCCGGGCACGTCGGCGTCGGCCCGCGAGACGGCGAGCCGGTCGTCGCCCGCCACGGCGCGCCGGCACAGTTCCACGCGGTGCTCCACCCCGGGGTCGGCCTCGATTCCCTTGTGCGGCGGCTCGTGGACCGGCACCAGCAGCACCCGCTCGAGCTCGAGCTGGGCCAGCGCCTGCGTCGCGCACACGAGGTGGCCGACGTGCGGCGGATTGAAGGTCCCCCCCAGCAGCCCGATCCGGGCCACTACGGGCGGACCTGGCCCTCGCCCTCCACCAGGTACTTGAAGGTGCAGAGCTCGCGCAGGCCGATCGGGCCGCGCGCGTGGAGCTTCTGGGTGGAGTTGCCGATCTCGGCGCCCATCCCGAACTGGCCGCCGTCCGTGAAGCGGGTGGAGGCGTTCACGTAGACGCACGCGGCGTCCACGCCGAGCTGGAACGCCCGCGCGGCCACGGTCGAGGACGTCACGATCGCCTCGGAGTGCCCGGAGCCGTACGCGTTCACGTGCTCGATCGCGTCCTCGAGCGAGTCCACCACGCGCACGGCGAGCACGAGCGCCAGGTACTCCGTCGCCCAGTCCTCCTCGGTCGCCTCGGAGACACCCGCCACCGCCGCCCGCACGCGCGAGTCCCCGCGCAGCTCCACGCCGGCGTCGCGCAGCGCCTCCAGCGCCGCCGGCAGGAACCGGTCGGCGGCGTCCGCGTGCACGAGCAGCGTCTCCGCCGCGTTGCAGACCCCTGGGCGCTGCACCTTGGCGTTGAGGATGATCTCGCGCGCGGCGTCGAGATCGGCGGAGGCGTCGACATAGACGTGGCAGTTGCCGGACGCCGCGTAGATCACCGGCACCTTCGCCACCGCGCTCAGCGCCGCCTTCAGCCCCTCGCCTCCGCGCGGGATGATCAGGTCGACCACGCCCTCCTGCGTCGCCAGCTCGGCGAGCTCCTCGCGCCCGCCGCCCGCCACCAGGGAGAGGCTGCCCGCCGGCAGGCCCGCCGCCTCGGCCGCCTCCGCGGCGACCGCCGCCAGCACCGCGTTCGAGTGCGCCGCCGAGGACGACCCGCGCAGCACGATCGCGTTGCCGGACTTCAGGCACAGCGCCGCGGCGTCGATCGTCACGTTCGGGCGCGCCTCGTAGATGACGGCGACGACGCCGAGCGGGACGCGGACCTTGCGCACGTCGAGCCCGTTCGGGAGCCGGAAGCCGTCGAGCACCTCGCCCACCGGGTCCGGCAGCGCGACGATCTCGCGCACGCCGGCCGCCATCGCCGCGATCCGCTTCTCGTCGAGCGCCAGGCGGTCCATCAGCGCGCTCGACAGTCCGGACTCGCGGCCCGCCTCGAGGTCGCGCGCGTTGGCCTCCAGGATCTCCAGCGCGCTCGCCTCCAGCGCGTCGGCGATCGCCAGCAGCGCGCCGTCCTTCACCGCCGAGCCGGTCACCGCAAGCTCCCTCGCGGCGGCCTTGGCGGCGAGGCAGACGTCGGTGACGGAGCGAGCGATCGTAGCCATGCAAGAAGTCTAGGCGAGCACGAAGTAGTCCCGGTGGACGGCTTCGTCGGTCGCGCGCGGGAGCACCTCGCGCACCTGGGCGGACTTGAGGCCCATCACCTGCCGCAGCTCGGCCGCCGAGTAGTTGCAGATGCCCTTGCCGATGGGCGTCGAGCGGTCGCGGACCTCGACGGCGTCGCCGGCATCGAACGCCCCGTCGACGTCCACGATGCCCACGGGGAGCAGGCTCGTGCCGCCCTCGCGCAGAGCGCGGGCGGCGCCCTCGTCGACGATCACGGTCCCGTGCGAGGGCTTAGCGTACTTCAGCCACAGCTTGAAGCTCGACTGGCGGACCGGCTGCGGGGCGAACCGCGTGCCCGCCGGGTCTCCCTCCCATGCGCGGGCGAGCACGCCTGGGACCAGCCCGCTGCCGATCACCGTCGCGATCCCGGCGGCCGACGCCATCTCGGCGGCGACGACCTTCGAGCGCATGCCGCCCGAGCCGAGCGGCGACGGCGCGTGCCCGATCTCCAGGTCGCGGAGCGCCTCGGGATCGGTGACGTCGCCGACCAGCCGCGCCTCGGGCGACTCCCGGGGGTCGGCGGTGTACAGCCCCTCGGTGTCGGTGAGGAGCAGCAGCAGCCGCGCGCCCACCAGCACGGCCACCTGCGCCGCCAGGAAGTCGTTGTCGCCGAACGAGATCTCGTCCGTGGTCGTCGTGTCGTTCTCGTTGATCACCGGCACGATCCGCCACTCGAGCAGCTGCTGCAGCGTCCGCCGCGCGTTGAGGTAATGGGTGCGGGCGCTCATGTCGAAGAACGTGAGCAGGACCTGGGCGGACTGGATGCCGCGCTCGCGCAGCAGCTCGTCGTACGTCCGGTACAGGCGCCCCTGGCCGACCGCGCTCGCGGCCTGGAGGTCCTGGATCGCGGCGGGCCGGCCGCCCAGCCCGAGCAGGTGCATCCCGCGCGCGATCGCCCCCGACGTGACCACGACCACGTCCGCGCCGCCCCGGTGCAGGGCGGCCACCTCCTCACAGACCCGCGCGACGACGGAGAGGCGCAGCTCGCCCGACTCCTCGGCGACGATGGACGAGCCCAGCTTGACGACGGCGACCGGCATGCCGCCGCGTAGCGTATGAGTCAGCGGCAGCGTGCGCCCAGGAAGTGCGTCCGGTCGGGGCCCGGACAGGACTCGAACCGCACCGCCTCATGATCGGGGTACGAGCGCCGCGGGCGGCGAGGTCCTACCCCGGATCGAGCTCGAACGCGACCCCGCCGAGCTCGACGTCGTCGCCCGGCTCGAACCCGCGCGCCTCCAGCGCGGCGATCACGCCCATCCGGCGCAGGCGGTGCTCGACGTGCGCGAGCGCCTCCTCGTTCTCGAGGTCGTGGCGCGCGATCAGGCGGTCGACCGCCTCGCCGGTCACGCGGAACTCGCCGTCGCCGACGCGTTCGACCTCGAAGGCCCGGCCCGCGGCCGGATGGAAGACCTGGAACTCGGCCACCTCGTCCTCGTCGGCGGCCTCCGGCACCGGCTCGGCCACTGGGACGCGCCGCAGCAGCGTGCGGCGCAGCTCGTCGAGCCCCTGGCCGGTCGCCGCCGACGTGACCACGGCGGGCACGCCGAGCCGGTCGCCCCACTCGACCGCGGCCGCCTCCGCGGCGTCCGCCGGCACGAGGTCGGCCTTCGACAGCGCGAGGATGCGCGGCAGCTCCGCGAGCCGCGGGTCGTGCTCGGCCAGCTCGTGCTCGATCACGCGGTGGTTCTCCAGCGGGTTCGAGCCGTCGAGCGGCGCGAGGTCCAGCACGTGCACGAGCAGCCGCGTACGCTCGACGTGGGCGAGGAAGTCGTGCCCGAGCCCGGCGCCTTCGCTCGCACCCTCGATCAGACCGGGGATGTCGGCGATCACGAGCTGGCGGTCCTCGGCGTCGAGCGTGCCGAGCACCGGCTCGAGCGTCGTGAACGGGTAGGCGGCCACCTTCGGGTGCGCGCGCGTCAGGCGCGCGAGCAGCGACGACTTGCCGGCGTTGGGCAGGCCGACCAGCCCGACGTCGGCCAGCAGCTTGAGGTGCAGGTCCACGCGGCCCTCCTCGCCGGGCAGGCCGCGCTCGGCCAGCCGCGGGGTCTGCCGCACCGAGGACTTGAAGCGCGTGTTGCCGCGCCCGCCCGCCCCGCCGCGGGCGATCGTGACCTCCTGGCCGGGGCGCACGAGGTCGTACCGCGTGCCGTCCCAGCGCCGCACCTGCGTGCCGGGCGGGACCGCGACCACCAGCGTCTCGCCGTCGGCCCCGTGGCGCTGGGAGCCCTGCCCGTGCCCGCCGCGCTCCGCCCGGAAGTGGGCGCGGCGGCGGAAGGACTGGAGGTCGCGCAGCGAGTCGTCGCAGCGCAGCACGACGTCCCCGCCGCGCCCGCCGTCGCCCCCGTCCGGCCCGCCCTTCGGGACATGGGCCTCGCGGCGGAACGAGAGGCAGCCGTTGCCGCCCGCGCCGGCGCGGACTTCGAGATGGGCGCGGTCCGTGAACATCGTTGTATCGTCGCCGAAGGCGAGTGCGACGAAGTCGCATCTCGCCTGGCAGGCGAAACCGTTATTCAAGCGAGCGCGACGAAGGAGCGGCTCGCCTGGCAGGCGTAACGTCGCCGAAGCTCAGCGCGACGAAGTCGCGTCTGAGCTGGCAGGCGAAACTCTAGTCATGACGAGCAAGCCCGTGTTCCTGATCACCGGCGCCTCGACGGGCATCGGCGCCGCCACCGCCCGCCACGCCGCGGAAGCCGGCTACCGGCCCGTGGTGGCCGCGCGCTCGAAGGACAAGCTGCAGGCGCTCGCCGCCGAGGTGGGCGGGATCGCCGTGCGCTGCGACGTTACGGAGTGGGAGGACCAGGAGGCGCTCGTGCGGCGCGCGCTGGACGAGTGCGGGCGGATCGACGTCGCGTTCGCCAACGCCGGCTTCGGCGGGCCCCGGGGCTTCGAGAAGGGCGACCCCGCCGAGTGGCGGGAGATGATCCTGACGAACGTGCTCGGCGTGGCGTACACGATCCGGGCGACGATGCCGGCGCTGCGGGAGTCCAAGGGCCACCTCCTGCTCACCAGCTCGCTGGCCGGGCGGCGGGCGCTGCCCGGCTCGCTCTACTCCGCCACGAAGCACGCCGTCACGGCCATGGGCGAGGCCGCCCGGCTCGACTTCAATGGCAGCGGCGTGCGGGTGACGCTGATCGAGCCGGGGATGGTGGACACGCCGTTCTTCGACTCACCGCCGAAGATCGAGCCGCTTCAGGCCGACGACATCGCCCGCGCCGTGATGTACGCGGTGTCGCAGCCGCCCCACGTGGACGTCAACGAGATCCTGGTCAGGCCGACGGCTCAGCCGACATAGGCGCGTCAGGCGAAACCGAAATCACGCGGCCGCGCCGGCCCGTGCGGAACTGCACGACGCCCGCCGACTTGGCGTAGATCGTGTCGTCCCTGCCGATGCCGGCGCCGTCGCCGGGCTTGAAGCGCGTCCCGCGCTGGCGCACGATGATCTCGCCGCCGGTGACGGTCTGGCCGGCGAACACCTTCACGCCGAGGCGCTTCGCGTTGGAGTCGCGCCCGTTGCGGCTGGAACCGAGTCCCTTCTTGTGTGCCATCGCTACTTCTTCCCCTTGGCGGCGGAGATCGCGGTGATGCGGATGCGCGTGAGCTCCTGCCGGTGGCCGGTGCGCCGCCGGTAGCCGCGCTTCGGCTTGAACTTGAAGATGCGCAGCTTCGGTCCCCGCTCGTGGCCGACGACCTCCGCCTTCACGGGCGACTTGGCGAGCTTGCCGGCGTCCAGCACCGCGTCGCCGTCGCCCGCCAGCAGCAGCGGGGTGAGGTCGAGGGTGGCGCCGGGCTCGTCGGGCAGCCGCTCGACGAGCAGGGTCTGCCCCTCCTCGACGCGGTACTGCTTGCCGCCTGTCTTGATGACTGCGTAGGACATGGATCTCACTCGGACGCGTCGGAGGCCTTCGCGCGCGAACGGCGCCGTCCGCCTCTGCGGCCGCGGCGCCGAGTGCGAGAGGATAGCGCGTCGCCGTTCTCTCCACTGCCTCGCGCTGCGCGCTCGTCACCGCTTCGCTCGTCCTCCCGCGCGGCGGGAGCGGTGCCCGCCTCCGCGGCCTCGGAGTCGCTGAGGGCCTTGACCGCGTCGGCCTCGACCGCGCCGTCGTCCGACCGCTTGCGGCGCCGCCCGCGGCGGGGCTTCGACCCGTCGTCGCTGGCCGCGGGCTTCGACTCGGCCTTCGCGCGCTTCGACTCGGCCTTCGCGGGCTTCGACTCGGCCTTCGCGGGCTTCGACTCGGCCTTCGCGGGCTTGTCGGCCTCCTGCCGCGCCTTGCGCGCCGCAGCCCCGCGCTTGGCCGCGGCCGAGCGGCGGG
>JBOGYU010000112.1:0-11227 GCA_050696935.1 Solirubrobacteraceae bacterium
AGCCGGGCGCGGCCATCCGGCGCCGGGAACCGGCGGTCCGCGTAGAGCCGCTCGGTGCCGCTCGGATCCGGGCCGGCCGGGCACGGCCACTGGACTCCGCCGCGCAGGCGCAGCAGCTCGTGGCTGAGCCCGCTCATGTCGCAGACCCGGCCCGCGGTGCAGGCCGCGAACTCCGCGAAGACGTCGGCGGCCTCCGCCCACGCGAAGTGCTCGCGGTGGCCCAGCTCGGCCCCGAGGCGGGCGAAGATGCGCCAGTCCGGCAGCGCCTCGCCGGGGGGCTCGAGCAGCTTGCGCACCAGCCCGACGCGGCGCTCGGAGTTGGTCATCGTGCCCTCCTTCTCGGGCCATGCGGCCGCAGGGAGGACGGCGTGCGCCAGAGCGGAGGTCTCGGTCGGATGGAAGGCGTCCTGGACGACGACCAGCTCGGCGTGCTCGAGCGCCTCGCGCGCGCGGCCGGAGTCCGGCAGCGAGACGATCGGGTTGGTGGCGACGATCCACACGGCCTTCACCGTGCCCTCCGCGAGGGCGTCGAAGAGCTCGACGGCCGGCAGCCCAGGACGCTCCGAGATTCCCGGGAGATGCTCGGGCAGCCGCCAGTGCGCGGTCATCTCGGTGCGGTCGGCCGCGCGGTCCACGCGGCGGTAGCCGGGCAGCAGATGCGCCAGGCCGCCCGTCTCGCGTCCGCCCATCGCGTTCGGCTGCCCGGTCAGCGAGAGCGGGCCGGTCCCGGGCCGGCTGATCTGCCCGGTCGCCAGGCAGAGGTTGATGAGCGCGCGGTTCTTGAGCGTCCCGACCGTCGACTGGTTGGCGCCCATCGACCACAGGGCCATCGACCGGGGGCCGGCGGCGAACCGCCGCGCCGCCTCCTCGATCGCCTCGGGCGCCAGCCCGCAGACCTCGGCCGCGCGGTCCGGGGGCCACTCGGCGGCGATCGCGCGGGCCTCCTCCCAGCCGGTGGTGTGGCGCCGGAGGAAGTCCGTGTCGGCCAGGCCCTCGCGGTCGACGACTCCCAGCATGGCGTTGAGCAGCGCCAGGTCGGTCCCCGGGCGCACCGGCAGATGAAGGCTCGAGTCGCGCGCGGTGGGGGTCGGGCGCGGGTCGGCACAGATGACGAACGCGCCCTCGGCGGCGCGGTCGCGGATCCGCGACCACACGATCGGGTGACAGGCGGCCGTGTTGGTGCCGAGCAGGAGGAAGCAGTCGGCCAGGCCGAGGTCGGCGTAGGCGGGCGGCGGCCCGTCCGAGCCGAACGCGCCCGTGTAGCCGGCCACCGCCGAGGACATGCACAGCCGCGAGTTGGAGTCCACGTTGTTCGTCCCGAGGAACCCTTTGGCGAGCTTGCTGACGGCGTAGTAGTCCTCGGTCAGCAGCTGGCCGGAGACATAGAAGGCGACCGCGTCGGGCCCGTGCTCGGCGATGATCGCGGTGAGGCGGCGGGCGAGCTCGGGCATCGCCTCGTCCCAGCCGGCGGGCCGGAACCGCTCGTCGCGCGCGGTCCGCATCAGCGGCGCGCGGGCGCGGTCGCGCGCGTGAACGGACGCCGGGAGCTCGAGCGGCTTTGGGCAGGTGCGGCCGCGGTTCACGGGGTGGTGCCGGTCGCCCTCGACGGCCACCAGCCGGCCTCCGTCGGCGCGGGCGACAAGCCCGCAGCCCACCCCGCAGTAGGGGCACAGGGTCGGTGTGCCGGCGCTCACGCGGGCAGCGTGGCGGGCCCCGGTTTCGTGCGGGCGACGGCTCGATTACCGCTCCGTTACGAGGGGGCGCACCCCGACCGCCGGTATGAACCGATTCCGACACGGTGCCCATTGACGCCCGGGCTCGGGGGCCCCGAGACTTCCGCGCATGCGGGAGGAGGACTCCACGGTTCAGGCTGCGGCACGGGGCCACTACGTGCTGCGAACCGTCCAGGAGCGCGGCGTGCGCTTCGTGCGCCTGTGGTTCGTCGACGTGCTCGGCGTGGTCAAGAGCTTGGCGATCCCGGTCTCAGAGCTCGAGACGGCGCTGGCAGAGGGAGTGGGCATCGACGGCTCCTCGCTGGAGGGCACCGCGCGGCTGCGTGAGCGAGACGCGATCGCACATCCGGACCCCGCCACCTTCCAGGTGCTGCCCTGGCGTCCCGGCTCCCTCGTCGCCCGCATGTTCTGCGACGTCCGGCTGCCGGATGGGTCGCCCTATCCCGGCGACTCGCGCCAGGCGCTGCGGCGGGCGCTCGACCACGCCGCCAGCCTCGGCTACACGTTCCAGGTCGGACCCGAGATGGAGTTCTTCCTCTTCGACGAGGTCGGCGACGGCGAGCCCAAGCCGCTCGACGAGGGCGCGTACTTCGATCTGACGACGTTCGATGGGGGCAGCGACTTCCGCCGCCGGGCGATCGAGTACGTCGAGCAGATGGGGATCCCCGTCAAGGCCTCCCACCACGAGCTGTCGGCCTCGCAGCACGAGATCGACCTCCATCACACCGACGCGCTCTCGATGGCCGACGCAGTGACCACGTTCCGGATCTGCGTCAAGGAGGTCGCACGCGAGCTCGGCGTGCACGCGACGTTCATGCCGAAGCCGAGCGAGCGCCTGGCCGGCTCGGGGATGCACCTGCACCTTTCGCTGTTCGAGGGCGATCGCAACGCCTTTCACTCAGACGACCCGCTCGAGCCCCTGACCGCGCTCGGCCGGTCCTTCCTCGCCGGGGTGCTCGGGCACGCGGCGGAGCTCACGGCCGTCACCAACCAGTGGGTCAACTCGTACAAGCGCCTCGCCTGGGGCTTCGAGGCCCCGCAGCGCATCGACTGGGCGCGCCAGGGCGCCGACGCGCTGGTGCGGGTCCCGTCGAATCGCCCCGACCGCGAGACCGCCGCGCGGATCGAGCTGCGCTCGCCCGACCCCGGCTGCAACCCCTATCTGGCCTTCGCCCTCCTGCTCGCCGCCGGCTTGCAGGGCATCGAGCGCGGCTACCAGCTGCCGGCCGAGACCAACGGCGAGCCGATCGACGGGTTCTCGCGCCTGCCCCAGGACCTGCGCGAGGCGATCGACCTGTTCGAGGCCTCGCAGCTCGCGCGCGAGACGCTGGGCGACGTGATGTGCGACTGGATCGTGCGCAACAAGCGCGCGGAGTGGACGGAGTACCGCCGGACCGTCACCGACCTCGAGCGACGCAGCCTGCTGCGACTCCTCTGAAGGCCAGTGCAGGACGCCTGGATCTACACCGAGGACGCCGAGCTGGCTTCGATGTTGTCGCGCAATCTCGCCGAGCTCGGGTTCAGCCCGCGGCGCGCGGCGGCCAACGGGTCGCTGGTGCCGATCGGCCCGGAGGCCGACGGCGTGCGCAGGCCGTCGCTCGTCGTGGTCGCGGCGGGACCCGGCGAGCCGGCGCCGGACGCGCTGATCGAGCGGCTGCGGGATCACGAGGACCTCTGCGACGTGCCGCGCCTGGCGGCGCTGGACCCCGGCCACCTGCCCGCGACCCGGACGCTCGACGCGGTCGACGAGCTCCTCGTCCTGCCCTGCTGCGCGGCGGAGGTGGACGCGCGAGTCGGCCGGGCGCGGCGCCGGATCAACGGCGTGCAGGAGGACGAGGCGGTCCGCGTCGGCTCCCTGGAGGTCAACGTCGCCACCTACCAGGTCACGATCGACGGCGAGCCGGTCAGCTTCGCGTACATGGAGTACGAGCTGCTGCGCTTCCTCATCACGCACCCCAACCGCGTGTTCTCGCGTGAATCGCTGCTCAGCGCGGTGTGGGGGTACGACTTCTACGGCGGCGCGCGCACGGTCGACGTCCACGTCCGGCGGGTGCGCGCGAAGCTCGGCGAGCACGCCGGACGGATCCACACCGTGCGCAGCGTCGGCTACCGGTTCGAGCTGTGAGCGGCAGCACGTACGAAGGCTTCCGAGCCGTCATCAAGCTCGTCGGCACCGGGCCGCGCGGCAGTCGGGCGCTCGGCTTCGACGAGGCCCGCGCGGCGATGGCCGCGCTCCTGCGGGGTGAGGTGAGCGACGTGCAGGCGGGCGCGTTCCTCATGGCCATGCGGTGGAAGGGCGAGACGCCGGAGGAGCTGGCCGGGATGGCGCAGGCGCTGCGCGACGCGGTCGAGCCGCTCGCCGCGCGCGGCGACCGCCCCCTGGTGTGCTGCGGATCCGCCTACGACGGATCGGCGGGCGCGCCGCACCTGTCGATCGCGGCCGCGGCGCTCGCCGCCTCCTGCGGGGCCGGGGTGGTCATGCACTGCGGAAGGACGCTGGGCCCCAAGCGAGGCGTCACGCAGGCCGACGTGCTGGCCTCCCTCGGCGGCCCGCCGGCACCGGACGCGTCTGAGTCGGCCCGGATGCTCGAGCGTTCCGGCGCCACCCTCGTCTACACGCCCGCCGTCCTCCCCGGCTGGGAGCGGCTCGCGCGGATCCGCGACCAGGTCGGCGTGCGCGGCCCGGTGCACGCCGCCGAGCGCCTGCTCGCGTTCTTCGGCTCCCGCCGGTTCCTCGTCGCCTACACCCACAACCCCTACTCGGAGCGGATCCTCGGCGCGCTCGACCGCCTCGCAGCCGAGCGGGCCGTGACCGTGCGCGGCATCGAGGGCTCGGACGTCGTGCGCCCGGGGCGCCCGAGCGCGTTCGAGGCGGCCGGCCCGCTCGAGCTGCCGGAGCAGCTCGGGGCGCGGGTCGAGCTCGAGGGCACTGCCGAGGACTCGGCCGCGCTGACGCGCGCGGTGCTGGCGGGAGAGGCCAACGGCGCGTCCGCCTGCGCGGTGACGTTGAGCGCGGCCCTGCGGCTGTACGTCGCCGGAGTGGCCGACCTGCCGGCGGCGATCCGCCAAGCCGAGGCGGCGCTCGTCGAGGGGCGCGGGCTCGCGGCACTCGACGCGCTCGTCGGTGCATGACGCCCCGCTCGGGGGCGTCACGGATTCGCAACAGACGGGCCATCGACTCGACATGTCGCGCTCACGAGCCTGACACGGCCCCTGCATAGAAGTCACGGATCGTCCCCGATCGAGATCCGGAGGTCAGATGAGCCAGTCGATCGACGCCCCCGCGGCGCCTCGCATCCGTTCAAGCCCGCTCCGCCGGGGCAGGTGGATCGAGCGGTGGGAGCCCGAGAACGAGCACTTCTGGGAGACCACGGGGAAGCGCATCGCGCGCAAGAACCTGGGCTTCTCGATCCTCGCTGAGCACCTCGGCTTCAGCATCTGGGTGCTGTGGACGATCGTCGTCATCAACCTCGCCAACGTCGGCATCGTCCTCTCCCTCGCCGAGCAGTTCTGGCTGATCGCGGTGCCGAACCTGATCGGCTCCGCGCTGCGGGTGCCCTACACGTTCGCCGTCCCGCGCTTCGGCGGCCGTGCCTGGACGACGCTGAGCGCCTCACTGCTGTTGATCCCCGCCCTGCTGCTGGCGGTCGTGGCCCCCAGCGGGTGGCTGAGCGAGCAGGGTCACGAGACCCAGTTCTGGGTGCTGCTGGCCTGCGCTGCCACCGCCGGCTTCGGCGGGGGCAACTTCTCCTCGTCGATGGCCAACATCTCGTTCTTCTACCCGGAGGGCAAGAAGGGCTTCGCACTCGGCCTGAACGCGGCGGGCGGCAACCTCGGCGTCGCGGTCGCCCAGCTGCTGGTGCCGCTGGTGATCATCATCGGCGTGCCGGCCGCGGCCGTGAGCCTGCCCGAGCACGAGGTGCACCTGGCGTACGCCGGGCTCATGTGGATCCCGCTAATCGTGATCGCTGCGCTCGGCGCGTGGCTCTACATGGACAGCCTGACCGAGGCCAGGGCGGACACACGGTCGTACGTCGTGGCGCTGCGCCACGGCCAGACCTGGATCATGTCGATCCTCTACATCGGCACGTTCGGCTCGTTCATCGGATACTCGTTCGCGCTGCCGCTGGTCATCAAGAACACCTTCCCGGAGTTCCTGGCCGGCCACCCCTTCATCGCCACCTACCTCGCCGGGCTCGGCTTCGTCGGCGCGCTGGTCGGCTCGGTCTCGCGACCGCTCGGCGGCTGGCTGTCCGACCGCGTCGGCGGCGCCAGGGTCACGCTCGCCGTCTTCCTCGGGATGGGCCTGTTCACCCTGACCGCGATCGCCGGAGTCAGCGAGCACAGCTTCCCGCTGTTCTTCGGCTCGTACATGCTGATCTTCCTGCTGGCCGGCATGGGCAACGGGTCCACCTACCGCATGATCCCGTCGATCTTCGCCGCGCTCGGCCGCAGGGAGGCCGCCGAGAAGGGTCTCGACGCCGCGGAGACCAGGGTCGAGTTCAAGCGGCGCGCCGCGGCGGTCATCGGCATCGCGGGCGCGATCGGCGCCTTCGGCGGCTTCCTCATCCAAGTCGTCCTGCGCCAAGCCAGCCTCGGCGTCTCCTCGCTCATCAAGGCGGCCGAGACCCCCGCGGAGAAGGCCGCCATCGCGCAGGCCCACGCCGACTGGTCGATCCCCGCCCTCTGGGTCTTCCTCGCAGCCTACGCGGTGTTCGCCGCCATGACGTGGTTCTTCTACCTGCGCCGCAGCGTCGCCGTGCGCAGGGTCCCGAGCCTGGCCCACGCGTCGATCTGACCGGACCGGGGAGCCCCGCCTGACGACCGGACGGTTCGATCGTTGACCGGATGAAATGCGAGCCGCCGCTCGACGTTCTCGAGCGCGCCGAGGAACGGGACCAGCGCGGTCGTCTGCGGCACGATGGCAACGTTCCGGCGCCGCTACTCGGCCAATTCGGCGCGCGACTTGAGGCTCAGATCGCACCCCAGGACCTCGATCATCCCGGCGTCCGCGCGATCCAGTCCCGCGGTCAGGGTCAGCCACGAGCGCGGGTCGTCCAGGGCGACGAGCCGCAGCTCCGAGCGCGCCCCCAGGCGCGGGGCGGCGGACACGACCACGCCGCGCACCACCTCGCGCTGATAGCCGACGACCGGAAGCGCACGCACGGTTGCGGAGCCCGCCTCGCGCACGGGCCCTCCGGGGGGCGGTCCTGCGCCCCCTTGCCCGTCGAACGCGTCCGGGTCGTCTGCGTCCACCCGCGTCTCGAAGACCTTGGCCCGGATGCCGCGCTGCTCGGATGGCGCGTTCGCGATGCCATCCCGCAGCGCGCGGTCGCGTGCGGCGTACCCGGCGACCTCGGCGCCCAGAAGGGCGAACGCGCCGACCGCGACGCCGCCGACCACCACGGCTGCCGCTCCGCGCCGATGCAACAACCGCACCGTCGCCAACGATCCGAGCGTCAAACCGGCCGTCAGCGAGCTCCGTCGTCGGCGACGCACGAGGTTCACCATCTCAGATCGGCTGCCGGTGGAGTCGGGGCTTCTGCGCGTGCCGAGTCAGTTGAAGAGCACGAAGAGCACATCGAGACGGCATGGGACCGGCAGCGGCATGCGACCGGGGGAGGAAAGCCGGTCCTCGTTCCGACCGCCGCTTGACGCACGGGCGACCGGCTTGGAAAGGTGCTTGCAGCGTCGAATCTCTCCGGGCGCTTCAGAAAGGGGCCCAGGCACATGAGCAGCGATTCCGCGACGATCGATCCCGGCCGGCCGGTCGTGCTGCGCCGAGGCACCGTACTGACCATGAACGACGCCCACGAGGTCCTGCACGATGCCGACGTCCTCGTGGTCGGCGAGCAGATCGCCGCGGTCGGCCAGGCGCTGGAGGTGCCCGACGGCGCGTACGAGATCGACGCCTCCGACGGCATCGTCATGCCCGGCATGATCGATACACACCGACACATGTGGCAGACCGCCCTGCGGGGCTACGGAGCGGACTGGACGCTCAGCCAGTACTTCGTCTTCTTCTACCTGGAGTGGGGGAAGATCTTCCGCCCGCAGGACATCTACGCCGGCAACCTGCTCGCGGCCATCGAATCGCTCGACGCCGGTGTCACGACGACCGTCGACTGGTCGCACGGCCTGCAGACCGTCGACCATGCGGACGCCGCCGTGGACGCGCTCGAAGGCGTTCCGGGCCGGTTCGTGCTCGCGTACGGGAACCTCCAGCAGGGCCCGTGGGAATGGTCGACGTCACCGGACTTCCGTCGCTTCGTCGAGCGGCGCTTCCGCAGCGGCGACGACATGCTCGGCTTCCAGATGGCCTTCGACGTCACCGGCGACCCCGAGTTCCCGGAGCAGGAGGCGTTCAAGGTCGCGCGCGAACTGGGAGTGCCGGTGACGACGCACGCCGGCGTGTGGGGCGCGACCAACGACGACGGTATCCGGCTGATGCACGAGCACGGGTTCATGACGCCCGAGAACATCTACGTGCACGCCGCGACGCTCGAAGAGGACTCGTATCACCGCATCGCGGCCACGGGCGGCTCGGTGTCGGTCTCGACCGAGAGCGAGCAGAGCGCCGGGCAGGGCTATCCCCCGACGTGGCGGCTGCGCCAGCACGACATCCCGGTATCGCTGTCGATGGACACGAGCGTGTGGTGGAGCGGTGACCTGTTCTGCGCCATGCGCTCGACGCTCGGCGCCGACCGCTCGCGCGAGCACCTGGAGGCGCACAAGCGGCAGGACACGGTCACGAACCACCACCTGCGCGCCGAGCACGTGGTGGATTGGGCGACCCGCGGCGGCAGCAGGGCGCTGCGCCTCGACGCGGTCGTCGGCAGCCTCGAGAAGGGCAAGAAGGCCGACGTCGTGCTCGTCAAGAACGACGGCTCACCCGTCATGTTCCCCGTGCTGCATCCGTACGGCCACGTCGCCTTCCAGGCGCAGCGGGCGGACGTCCACACCGTCATCGTCAACGGCCGCGTCGTGAAGCACGCGGGCGAGCTCGTCGGGATCGACCTGTCGCGGGTGCGCCAGGCGGTCGAGGAGACGGTCGAGTTCGCGATGCGCGAGCTGGGGGAGGAGAAGTGGACGGGCGGCATGCACCCGGAGATCCCCGAGCGCAAGATCCTCGAGAACCCGTACCAGTACACCGAGTGGGACGCAGGAGCGGCGCAATGGAAGCAATGAGCACGGTTCACAGCGAGCGCTTGGCACAGGTGGTGCCGGACATGTTGGCGGCCATCCACGAGGTGCTGGAGCGGCACCGCGTGACCGAGGAGGAGTGGCATGCGGCGCTCGCGTTCCTCACCGAGGTCGGCAGGGCGGACGAGTTCATCCTGCTCTCGGACGTCACCAGGACGTCGGTGGTGATCGACGCGCTGTCGCACGGCGGAGACGAGTCCGGCGCCACGGCGAGCGACGTCGAGGGCCCGATGTACCGCGACGACCCGCCCTGGCGGGAGAAGCCCGCCAAGATCTACGAGGAGTACGAGGGGATGGGGGACGGCGACGTCCTCCTCGTTCGCGGGAACGTGACGTCGACGGACGGCGCGCCGCTCCCGGAGGCGGTCGTCGACGTGTGGCAGACGGGGCCGAACGGCTACGACTTCTGGGACCCCAGGCAGCCCGCGAGCAACTTCCGCGGGCGCATGCGCATGGAGGAATCGGGCGCGTATCAGTTCCAGACCATGGTCCCGACGCCGTACACGGTGCCCACCGACGGGCCCGTCGGCCGCTACCTCGAGGCGATGGGCCAGCACCCGTGGCGCCCGGCGCACATCCACTTCAAGGTCACGGCGCCCGGGCATCAGACGCTCGTCACGCAGGTCTTCTTCCCGGGCGACCCGCATCTGGAGAACGACACGATCGGGGCGGTCAAGCCGGCGCTCGTGAGGCCGCTCGAGCGGCAGGGCGACCACCTGACGTGCGATTTCGACATCGCGCTGCGCCCGCTGGGCACCGGCCGCGAGTGAGCCGGTGCGCGAGCTGCTCCCACGCCGAGCGTCGGTTCGCCGCGCTCGTCGTCTGCATCGGGCTCAACTACAGGGCACACGTCGACGAGGGCGCCCCGCAGTAAAGCGGAATGAGGTGTGGTCCTTCGCCGTCGTCAAAACCGGCAGGCCATGGCAGCCCACGGTTGGATGGTTCGACGCTATCGCCGCTCCGTCTGCCACCGCTACGCCGGGCGCGCCGCCCGCTCCCGCAGCGCCGCGGTGATGCGGTCGGCGTCGAGGTCGACGGCGGCGGCCGCCCCAAGCCATTCGGCGACGAGATAGCGGGCGTCGTCGTCGACGAGGTGGGCGCGTGCGAGAGCGCTCTCCAGGTCGGGGACGGCGCGGATGGCGGCCAGCAGGCCCTCGCGGACCTCGACCTCGGCCCAGTTGAAGGTGGTCCCGCAGGCGGGGCAGACCCAGGTCTGGAGGATGCGGACCGGCTCTCCGGGCTCGGGGCGGCGCAGGAGGTAGTAGCCGGCGTCCGGGGCTTCGTCGACCTCGAACTCGAAGGCGTCACCGACTCGCAGCACGGCCATCTGGGGCTCGCGGCGGAGCTTGGTCTGCATCTCCGTGGAGCCGTCGTCGGGCGAGGTCTCACCGCACACGGGGCAGGTCAGGTGGGCCGCGAGGATGTCGAACGCCATCGAGCCGCTCCTACTTGCTAGGCAGCGGGACGACCTTGATCGTGCGGCCATGGATCGTCACTTCGAAGCCGTCCGGGAACTTCTCCGGCAGCTGCTTGCCCAGCTTGTTGAGCGGCGGCTCGTTGGTGGTCTTGATGCGGATGTCGTAGAGGCGCTTGTAGACCTTCCCGTCCATCGTGGCGAACCTGGGGATCACGCCCTTCTCGCCGATGGCGAAGAAGGCGTCGGAGATGATCTCGCGGTCGAGGGCGCCCTTGCCGCCGCCCACCCCGGCGTCGGTCAGCTCCTTCAGCACCGCCTGGTACTCCTTGCTGTCGCGCGCCGCCGCAATGCCGAAGCCCTGCTGCGGCCCTGGAGCGTGGCCCTTGGCGGTGGCCTCGGCGACCGTCGTGTCGGCGATCCGCAGCTCGCCGCCCATCGCGTCCAGCTTCTTGAGCAGCGCCTTCTCGCCCTCCTGCAGCGGCTCGCCGGCGGCGCGCTTGCGCAGCGCGATCGCGGCGTTGGAGTCGATGATCAACGACTCCTTGACCACGGTGGTCGAGGCCACCGGCAGGCCCTCCGGGCCGGGTGAGAGGACCAGCTTGTGGCCCTTGCCGAAGCCCTGGATCGTGCCCTTGACAGTCAGCGCGCCGAGGCCGCCGACCAGCGCGAGCTGGGAGAGAAGCAGCGCCTTTGCCCGGTCCTTCTCCTCGCGGCTCATGTTCTTGTTCTGCTCGATCTCGTCGAGCTGGCGCGCTGTGCTCTCGGCGACGAGGCCGATCTGGACGAGGTCTGAGCCCACGGCGATCGCGGTCAGCGGCACGTTCAGGCGCTGCGCCGCCGCCGCCGTCCGCGCCCAGGCGCCGCTGAAGCGCGC